>CAXMRP010000017.1:0-41248 GCA_964196155.1 uncultured Polyangiaceae bacterium | reverse complement strand
GCTCGACAAATGTGGCAAGCGCGTACACGCCGCCGTAACCAATGGCGCCCAATATGCAAAGGACGACCAGAAATCGTATGAGACTGGGCATGGGATTGGCCTCCGCCTTTCCTTATCAGCGGCATGGCCGGTGATTTCAAGACACCCTGTCCCGTGCTACACACTTGTGTCCGATCCGGCGACCCAGATAATACACGTCCATGCACACCCGAGATAATTCCAACACCGATCGCGCCAATCCCGCTGGTGGTGATCCCGCCAGTGGAGATCGTTCAACTGGCGAACCTGATTCCGCCGATGACGGGGCGCTCGACCCGTCCGCCGCGATACGGGCCAGCCTTGGCAAGCGCAACATCGTTCTTGTCGGCATGATGGGCGCCGGCAAAACCAGCGTTGGCCGCCGGCTTGCCGCGGCACTGGGCCTGCCCTTTATCGATGCCGATACAGAAATCGAGGCGGCCGCTAACCAGACGATACCGGAGATTTTCGAACACTATGGCGAAGCCCACTTTCGCGATGGCGAACGCCGGGTGATCGCCAGGCTCCTGAAAAAAGGGCCGCAGGTCATCGCCACCGGCGGCGGCGCGATCATGAGCAAACGCACCCGCGCGGCAATCAAAAAACATTCCGTGTCCATCTGGCTGAAGGCGGAGCCGGACATTTTGATGGAGCGGGTTCGGCGAAAATCAAATCGGCCGCTGCTCCAACAGGCCGATCCGGAAGGAACCCTGCTTCGCCTGCTCGCCGAACGCGCGCCGGTTTACGGCACTGCCGATCTCACAATCCAGTCCCGCGATGCACCCCATGGCGAGGTCGTCGAAACGGCAATCGCCAAACTGGCTGCATTTTTGCATCGTGAGCCCGCATCATGCTGACCCGCGCCAGCGCCCGCCACACGCTGAATGTCGCCCTGGCCGAGCGCACCTATCCGATTCATATCGGCCCGGGGCTGATCGCCGACGCCGGCACCCTGATCGGCAAGGCGACAAAAGCCCACAAGCTGGCGATCGTCACCGACGAGACGGTTGCCGGGCATTATCTGGACGGACTCGATCAATCGCTCACCGCCAGCGGATTTGACACCACTGCGCTGCGTATCGAGCCGGGCGAAAAATCCAAAAACCTCGACACGCTGGGCACGGTTGTCGATGGCATTCTGGCGGCGCGGCTGGAACGTGGCGACGCCGTGGTTGCGCTGGGCGGCGGCGTGGTCGGCGATATTGCCGGCTTTGCCGCCGCGATCACCCGACGTGGCATGGATTTTATCCAGGTGCCGACAACGCTGCTGGCCCAGGTTGATTCAAGCGTTGGCGGCAAAACCGGCATCAATGCCCGCCAGGGGAAAAATCTGATCGGCGCCTTTCATCAACCCAAACTGGTGATCGCCGATACCGATACCCTCGACACGCTTCCGGCGCGCGAGTTTGCCGCCGGCTATTGCGAACTGGTCAAGGCGGCGCTGATTCTCGACAGCGCATTTTTCGACGAACTGGAGGCAACTCGGGCCGATGTGTTCGCGCCCGGTCAGGCCCGCACGGCCGCCATTGCACGCGCCTGTACCATCAAGGCCGAAATTGTCGCCGAGGATGAACTCGAACAGGGCAAGCGGGCGCTGCTCAATCTCGGCCACACCTTCGGCCATGCGCTGGAATCCTGGTGCGGCTATGATGCCGCCCGGCTGATCCACGGCGAGGCGATTGCCATTGGTATCGTGCTGGCATTCCGCTATTCCCACGCGCAGGGACTGGCACCGCAAGCCGATGTCAGCCGCGTTGAGGCGCATTTCAAGGCATGCCGACTCCCGACCGAAATATCTGAAATTCCCGGCGACTGGCCCGGCTCGGCGCAGCTCGTCGAAATCATGCACCAGGACAAGAAGGTCGAGCGCGGCGCGCTCAATTTCATCCTGACCAAAGGCATTGGCCAGGCCTATGTGGCCCGCAACATCGCGGCCGATAGCGTGCGCCGGTTCCTCGACGCCCAGACGCGGACTGAACCAACATGATGGCGCAATACCGATGACCCTGCTGCTGATCCTGCTGACCATTCTGGCGCTGATCGCCCTGTCGGCGTTCTTTTCCGGATCCGAAACGGCGCTGACTGCCGCCTCGCGGGCCCGCATGCACCAATTGGCCAAGTCCGATAGCCGCCGCGCCCGTCTCGTCAACACGCTGCTGGATTCCAAGGAGCGGCTGATCGGCGCACTGCTGCTCGGCAACAATCTCGTCAACATATTGGCTTCGGCACTGGCCACGGCGCTCTTCATCCGCTTTTTCGGCCAGGCCGGCGTTGTTTACGCGACGCTGGTGATGACGGCCCTCGTCCTCATTTTCGCCGAAGTGCTGCCAAAGACCTGGGCCATCACCATGCCCGAACGATTTGCGCTGGCGGTGGCGCCGTTTGTCCGTGTGGCCGTCGTCCTGTTTGCGCCGGTCGTCATCTCGGTCGAGCATCTGGTAGGCGCGATACTGCGCCTGTTCGGGGTCAAGGCGACCCAGAATCCGCTCATTCCCGCCCATGAAGAACTGCGCGGCGCCGTCGATCTCCTTCACCGCGAAGGCAGCGTCCAAAAAGGCGCCCGCGACATGCTTGGCGGACTGCTCGATCTCACCGATCTGGATGTCTCCGACATCATGATCCACCGCACTGCCATGCACGCGCTCAACGCCGGCGATCCGCCCGCAGATATCGTCGACAAGGTGATGGCCAGCCCGTTCACCCGGCTGCCCCTGTGGCGGGACGAGCCGGAAAATATTGTCGGCGTCCTGCACGGCAAGGATCTGATGCGGGCCATTGCCGACAAAAGCGGCGATGCGTCAAAACTGGATATTATGAAGGTGGCCGGCGAGCCCTGGTTCGTGCCCGACACAACCACGCTTCAGGCCCAGCTCAATGCCTTCTTGCGGCGCAAGTCCCATTTCGCCCTCGTCGTCGACGAGTATGGCGAGGTGATGGGTCTGGTCACGCTGGAAGATATTCTGGAGGAAATTGTCGGCGAGATCGCCGATGAGCACGACATCGACATTCAGGGCGTCGCCAAACAGGCCGATGGGTCGGTGTTCATCGATGGCTCCGTGCCGATCCGCGACCTGAACCGGGCGCTGGAATGGAACCTGCCCGATGAGGAGGCAACCACGCTGGCCGGTATTGTCATCCACGAGGCGCGGCTCATCCCCGAACAGGGCCAGGAATTCACCTTTCACGGCTACCGCTTCAAAGTCCTGGAGAAAAACCGCAATCAGCTGACCAAAATCCGGGTCGTGCCCCTGATGACCGGCACCGAACGCACGGCAGCATCGACCCGGGCGCCAGCCCAGGGCACCGCAACCGGTTAGCTGATTACCAGACACCAGATCCGCATATTGCCCGGCGATCCCGCCTGAATATTGCCGCATTGCGCCGTGAAATCGGCATGCCGGAGCGCATTCCGAAAAGTGGGAACCGGTTTTCGGATTAAAATGCGCGACCAGGAAAACCAGCGCATTCCGAAAAGTGGGAACCGGTTTTCGGATTTAAATGCGCGACCAGGAAAGCCAGCGGATGCGGGAAATCAGGAGCAGCAGGATATGTCTGATGCCAAATCGGCGCGCAAAAAGCGCCAGAACCGCGGATCCGATAAGCCTGATTATGATCTGGCCATCGTTGGCGCGGGATTTGCCGGCCTTGCCGCTGCCAGAACAGCCGCTGCCCGTGATCTGTCCGTTCTCGTCATCGATGCCAAACCCGAGGCTGGCGCCCGGGTCCATACCACCGGCATTTTGGTGCCTGAAGCGGCCGAAGGGGCCGACATTCCCCATCACTTGAAACGGCAGGTTCCCGGCGTTCGGCTCTATGCGCCCAACATGCGATCCACCGACCTGTTTGCACCCGGATACAGTTTTTATACGACCCGCACCGCCGACCTGTTGCGCTGGATGGCAAACGAGGCCGAACGGGCCGGCGCGATTTTGAAATTCGGTACCCGGTTCGACGGTGCCGAACGCGATGGACCGCTGATCAGGCTCGCCGGACTCAATATCAGCGCGCGCTATCTGATCGGCGCCGACGGTGCCCGCTCCCGGGTCGCCCGGGCCTTCGATCTTGACCGCAACACCCGGTTTTTAACCGGCATGGAGGTCGCGCTGGACGCCCCCGCACTGGTTGACGGCAATTTTCTGCACTGTTTTGTCAATGCCAAATGGGCGCCCGGATATATCGCCTGGGCAGCGCCCGGTCCCGATCACCTGCAGGTCGGTCTGGCCGTGCACCATGGCGACCGGCCACAGCTTGCCGCCTTTCTGGCTGCCACCGAGGCCAGGTTCGGCTGGGGAACTGCCAACGTCGTTGAACGGCGTTCCGGTCTCATTCCCTCCGGCGGGCCGCTTAAGCGCATTGCCGCCGGCAATGTCATGCTGGTCGGTGACGCGGCGGGCTGGGTATCGCCGGCAACCGCCGCCGGCATTCGCACCGCGCTCCAGTATGGCCGCCGCACCGCACAGGCATTGGCCGACCATCTGCAACTCGCCGGTCCGGCGCCCGAAATTGTCTTGGCCCGCGAAGTACCGAAATTTCGGGTAAAATCAGCTTTGCGGAAACTGCTCGACCGCACCCCGCCCAATCCGGTTTTGGGCGCGCTTTTGGCAGCGCCCGGCATGCACAAGATTGCCCAGCATCTCTATTATCACCGCCGCGGTGTTCGTGGCGCCGATCGCAAGGCCTACCGACAATGGTTGGCCGATCGCCGCACTTCCAAACACCAACAAGCCGCCAATTGGCGATCCGGCAATTCGGCCGAATAACACGCCAGGCGGCGGTTACGCAGCCTCCTCGGGCGCCTGCGCCTGGATCGCCAGCGCATGGATCGGCCCGGCAAGTTCTTGCGCCAGCGCCGCGTTGATCAGCCGGTGCCGGTCAATACGGGATTTGCCAATAAACGCTTTCGACACAATATGGATGCGAAAATGTGTTTCTCCTTCCGGTCGCGCCCCGGCATGGCCTTCATGGAGATGGGATTCATCGATGACATCCAGCGCCTCGGGCGAAAGCGACTGGGTTAGTTTTTCAGCAATGGTAGTTCGGACCGACATGGAATATGTTCCCGGTGGAAAAATTGCAGTGTGTATTGGTCAGATGGTTTTTTCAGGTGTTTTTTTCAGGCGCAAGACAAACAATCTGGTTAGCAATGCACCCGGCGACTTGAGGGCGCTATCAGTGGCAGGCATATAGAACTTATGAAACCCGAATCGGAATTTTTCGACAAGATCAGAGTGAACAAGCGGCGACGCAGGGCCGCTGGTGAACCCGAAAAGCCGAAGAACCGCCTGTGCGACTCAAAAGGTTGCAAGGCGCCGGCCGAATTTCGCGCGCCCAAGGGCCGCAGTTCCGAAGGCGAGTTTTTCTGGTTCTGCCTCGATCATGTGCGCGCCTACAACAAGGGCTACAATTATTTTTCCGGCATGGATGACGGCGCCGTGCAGGACTATCAAAAAGACGCAGCCCTGGGCCATCGGCCAACATGGAAGATGGGCACCGGCAACCAGGCCGGCGACGCCGCACCAATGACTGGCAAAACCAAGACCGGCATATCCGGCGGCGCCGAAGATCCCTTCGACCTGTTTGACGACCGGGCCGCGGCCAGAAGCAAGACGGAAAAGCCGCGCCGCAAGGTCCACAATATGGAGCGCCGTTCCCTCGACACCCTCGGTCTGGAGCACCACGCAACCCCCAAGGAGATCAAGGCGCGCTACAAGGCCCTGGTCAAACGCCACCATCCCGACGCCAATGACGGCGATCGGTCGCTGGAAGACCGCCTGCGAAAAATTATCCAGGCGTACAACTATCTCAAGGGCGCCGGTTTCTGCTAAGGGAGCCTGCTGGCGCAACGCACAAGCCCGGCTAATCGCCGGTTACCGGTGTTTTTATCTGCATTATTATTCAGGATGAACGTTATGGCTGACGCAGTCGATCCAACATTGTCCGTGCCCGACATGAAGGTGTCGGTGCGTCAGGTTTTCGGCCTTGATAGCGATCATGATGTTCCGGCATTTTCCGAAACCAGCGAACATGTGCCCGACATCGATCAGGACTACCAGTTCGACCCCGAGACCACAAAAGCTATTCTGGCCGGCTTTTCCCACAATCGCCGGGTCATGATCACCGGCTATCACGGCACCGGCAAATCGACCCATATCGAACAGGTCGCCGCCCGCCTCAACTGGCCGCTGGTCCGGGTCAATCTCGACAGCCACATCAGCCGCATCGACCTGATCGGCAAGGACGCCATCGTCATCCGCGACGGCTTGCAAATCACCGAATTCCGCGACGGCATCCTGCCCTGGGCGCTCCAGCACAATATGGCGATTTGCTTCGATGAATATGACGCCGGGCGCGCTGATGTGATGTTCGTCATCCAGCGGGTGCTGGAAATGTCCGGCCGCCTGACCCTGCTCGATCAGAACCGGGTCATCCGCCCGCACCCCGCCTTCCGGCTGTTCTCGACCGCCAATACGGTAGGCCTTGGCGACACGTCCGGGCTGTATCACGGTACCCAGCAGATCAATCAGGGCCAGATGGATCGCTGGTCGATTGTCGCCACGCTCAACTATCTGCCCCACGATTCCGAGGTCGATATTGTCGCCGCCAAGGTACCCGAACTGCGCACGTCCGAAGGCCGCGAGATCATCTCCCGCATGGTCCGGGTCGCCGACATGACCCGCAACGCGTTCATGGCCGGTGACCTGTCCACCGTCATGAGCCCGCGCACGGTGATTACCTGGGCGGAAAACAACGCCATCTTCGACGATCTCAGCTACGCCTTCCGGGTTACCTTCCTCAACAAGTGCGATGAGCTGGAAAGCCCGCTGGTCGCCGAATTCTACCAGCGCGCCTTTGGCGAGGAATTGCGGGAATCGGCGGCCAATATCGTTGTGAACTGACCGGTTCGGGAGGCTCAATGGCCAAACAAAGCGACAGCCCAACAGAGCCGTTCAAGCAGGCCGTAGCCGGCTGCATGCGCGCCGTATCGGGCGAGCGCGAACTGGAAGTCGGCTTTTCCGCCGACCGGCCCGGCCTGGCCGGCAACAAGGCCCGGCTGCCCGAGCCGCCCCGCCGGTTGAAAAAATCCGATGTCGCCGTCACCCGTGGCATTGGCGATTCCATTGCGCTGCGCATTGCCTGCCATAATGAAAAGGTCCACCAGCGCTTTGCGCCCGATGGCCAGCAGGCCCGCGCCATCTTCGATGCGGTCGAACAGGCCCGCTGCGATGCGGTCGGCGTCAAGCGCATGGCCGGCATGGCCGGCAATCTCCACGCCATGCTGGAAGACAAGTATCATCGCAGCGATTTCTCCGATGTCACTGAACGCGCCGACGCGCCGATGGAAGATGCCGTCGCCCTGATGGTGCGCCAGCGGCTGACCGGCATAGAACCGCCGCAAAGCGCCGCCAAACTGGTGTCCCTGTGGCGCGATACGATCGAGGACAAGGCCGGCGGCGAACTCGACCAGCTTGCCAGCATGCTGACCGATCAGGCGCCGTTCGCCGAAATTGTCCGCGATCTGCTGACCTCGCTGGACATGGGCGAGGAACTCGGCCCGGACTCCGACGCCGATGATGACAATTCCGGCGAGGATGCCGACAACACCCAAGATCATGATGAGGCGGCGCGCGGCGAAAGCGATGACGAGCAGGACGACGCCGCCCGCGACGCGGCCGAGTCCGAAGCCATCGGTGACGAGGACGAGGCGTCCGAGATGGAGGACGCTGATACCGCCGCCGACGACCTCATGCAGGACGACAACGCCGCCGATGCCGACCCGTCCGGCGATGCCCGCCGGCCCGACTGGGATGGCCGCAACGAGCCAATTGCCGATTACAATATCTTTACCCAACGCCATGACGAGACCGTCAATGCCGACGATCTGTGCCCGCCCGACGAACTGGAGCGCTTGCGCGGATTTCTCGACAAACAACTGGCGAATTTGCAGGGCGCCGTCGCCCGGCTGGCCAACCGGCTTCAGCGCCGGTTGCTCGCCCAGCAAAACCGCGCCTGGGATTTCGATCTGGAAGAGGGCCTGCTCGACCCGGCGCGCCTGACCCGTATCATCACCGACCCGTTTTCGCCGCTTTCGTTCAAACAGGAACGCGACACCGATTTCCGCGACACGGTCGTGACCTTGCTGATCGACAATTCCGGTTCGATGCGCGGCCGGCCGATCACCGTGGCCGCCACCTGCGCCGACATTCTGGCCCGCACCCTGGAGCGCTGCGGCGTCAAGGTCGAGATCCTCGGCTTTACCACCCGTGCTTGGAAGGGCGGCCAGTCCCGCGAGGACTGGTTGCGCGCCGGCAAGCCAAAACAACCCGGCCGACTCAACGATCTGCGCCACATCATCTACAAGTCCGCCGACGCGCCCTGGCGGCGGGCCCGGCGCAATCTCGGCCTGATGATGCGCGAGGGGCTGTTGAAGGAAAATATCGACGGCGAGGCGCTGGAATGGGCCCACCGCCGGTTGCTCGGCCGCACCGAGCAACGCCGCATCCTGATGGTGATTTCCGATGGCGCGCCGGTCGATGACTCGACCCTGTCGGTCAATTCCGGCAACTATCTGGAGCGGCATCTGCGCCACGTCATCGACAGCATAGAAAACCGCTCGCCGGTGCAGTTGCTGGCCATCGGCATCGGCCATGACGTCACCCGCTATTACCAGCGCGCGGTGACTATTGTCGATGCCGAGGAACTGGCCGGCGCCATGACCGAAAAGCTCGCCGAACTGTTCGAGGAAGGCGGCCCGACCCAGCGCGGCGGCGCCAGACGATCCGGGCGCTCCCGCCGCGCCGCATGAGCGCGTGCCAAAGTGCCCGCAAAGGCACCGGTTCGGCGATTGCCTGTGCCCTGATGGCCGTATCGGCGTTCGTTTTCGCTTCGGTCGATAGCGCCGCGTCCCAGGGCGCGCCGATCGAAATTGACGCCCGCCCGATCCCGAAATTTTCACCGTTCAGCAGCGGATCGCGGTTCGGCGCACTGACCTTTCTCGGCGGCCTTGATCTTTATTCAGCCGATCCCCGGTTCAGCGGCCTGTCCGGCATCACAATCGCCCCGGACGGTCGGGCGGTGCGGATCGTCAGCGACCGGGCATTTCTGTTCGACGGCGTGCTGGACTATGACGGCGAACATCTCTCCGACCTCGAAGTGACCCGTCTTGTTGACCTGAGCCGTAACGATCTCGGCGGATATCCCGTCCTCGACACCGAGGACATTGCCGGGCCGGCCACAGGGGAGGATGTCAACCTGTTCACGGTCGAACGCCGGCGCGACGCCGCGGTCATCGCGCTCAAACTGCCAGCGGGCGGCACACCTGGCCCCCTAGCCGTGCGGAAAATCCCCGTGCCCGATGCGGTGTTGGCGCTGGATTATAATCGCGGCATTGAAGCCATCGCCATCGGTCCCGCCGGATCGGCCCATGCCGGCAAGATGCTCATCATCGCCGAGCGCCCGTCAGGCGCCGAATATGTCTGGACGCCGGGCTGGATACTCGGCGATGGCCGTTTTGAAATTCGCCGCAACGGCTTTGACATCACCGCCGCCCGGTTTCTGCCCGACGGTGATCTGATCACGCTGGAGCGCCGCTTTACCCCGGCGCGCGGTGTCGGCGTTCGCCTGCGCCGCTTTTCAGCCGCCGATCTTGTTCCCGGCGCCCGGCTTGACGGCGACGTGCTGATGGAGGCCGGCATGACCAGCCAGATCGACAATATGGAGGGCCTTGCCGTTCACATCAGCGGCGGCCGGCCGGTGCTGACCCTGGTGTCGGACAACAATTCCAACTTCCTGCAACGCACCCTGATCCTGCAATTCGCGCTGGACCCGTTTCCTGATGGTGGTGGTGCAACTGAAACCGACTGAGCCCGCTTAACGATTGCCCACCACTGGCGGCAACGGCTGAATGCGGCCGATCAGCAGGCGGTAGGGCACCAGCGCCAGTGCCGCTACCAGCAGCTTGACGGTAAAATCGCCAAGCGCCCACGACATCCAGCGCGGCGCCTCCGAAGCGAAGGCCCCAAGCAGCGGCGCGCTCTCGATGGCAAACGGATCGTTCGGCCCGAGCACGGCAAAGCTGGCGGCAAAGGCCAGCGAGAAGAATAAAACCGTGTCGATCGCCGAGCCGGCAAGGCTGGACACCGCCGGTGCTCGCCACCACACACCGGACCGCAATTTGTTGAAGATCGCGATATCCAGCAACTGCGCCACCAGAAAAGCGCACCCCGACGCAATGGCGATACGAGGTGTCGCCAGCACCACCGACAGGGCAACCGCCAGCGCAAAGCCGACGATCACCACCCGCCGCGCCGCTTTCGGGCCAAAGCTGCGATTGGTCAGGTCCGTGACCAGAAAGGCCAGCGGATAGGTGAACGCGCCATAGGTCAACAGATCGGCAAGCGCGATCGCGCCGACAGATCCGTGAACCGGAAACTGCACGAGATAATTCGAGGCAAGGATGACAGCCGCCATCGCGCCAAGGGGCAATAAGGGTATTTTGAAAACAGACATTTTTTTATCCTGGGTGATGGAACCAGCCAATATCGACAATGCACACCGGACAGATCGCCCGGCGCGTCGTCACATCATGCGGCGACCGCTTCACCGGCAGTTAGTGCGATCTTGTCGCGGATCGTCTTGCGCAACGTGCGCATCTTCGGCGACAATTCGTCGGCGCTTGCCTTCATCAAAAACGCATCCAGCCCGCCGCGATGTTCGACACTGCGCAGGGCAGCAGCCGAAATGCGCATCCGCACCGGGCGGCCGAGTGCCTCGCTCACCAGCGTTACATTGCACAGATTGGGCAAAAAGCGACGGCGGTTGCGGTTTTTCGCATGGCTGACATTATTGCCGGCCTGCACGCCTTTTCCGGTCAGTTCACAGCGCCTGGCCATGACAATCCTCATTCATTTTCATCGGGCAACGATTGTCTTTGGATTAATCCGGATTGCTAACCGGACAAGGGCAATGCCACCGCCAAAGCTGGTCAGCGGACAATCCCGAAACCGTGCCTGTTACAAGAAGGCCATCCCTATACTGGCGTGCCCCATGCCGGTCAACAATTATCGCCAGCCCGCCACGCGTCCAAACAGCGCTCGCGCCCCTGGCGGCAGACAAATTCGCCCAAAGATTAACGCCGGCCATGCCAAATTCGCTGCCCACGGCACTTTATTCGCGCTGAAAGGCAGCGCGAATAAAGTGCCGAACCGCGGAAATCCGCCGGCGGCAAAACCGGAACAAAGACAGGACACGGCAAAAAAGCCGATTCGTCGACCTTTTGTTCCACTCCCATCCCATTGGTAAACGCCAGTCACCAAAAAGCACCGGCCATTGAAAGGTCTTCAAAACCCTTTTGTGCCGCATTGAAACAGCTTTCCTGACGGGCCCGCCGGAAAATGGCTGCAATTACCTGATGAAAACTGGGCAATTGATACAACGCGCCACCACGGCTACCGTATCTGGTAGGGAACAGAAAAGGAAACGGGTCAGGTCGGCGATTCGGACAGCATTTGTTCCGTGCCTGTTCCCAATCCTAACAGGCATCACAAAATTCACGGTATTTCGAATTTTCGTTTGTCAAAATCGCCGATATTTCTGGATTATCGACCGGCCACTGTGCCAAAACAAAACAGGTGACACGAGCAGGCGATGACGCTGGGTGGCTATCGCGATCCCCATCCCCTAAAACGCTCGACAAAATTCTTGCCGCCGCACAAGAAGCAACTGGGCAAACAAGACAAATACCAAGACCAAAATCATGACACCGACCACTTCACCCGCACCGCGCGCCCGGCGCAGCACGCGCAACGTTACCGCCGTGCTTGGCCCGACCAATACCGGCAAGACCCATCTGGCCATCGAGCGGATGCTGGGTCACGAATCCGGCCTGATCGGCCTGCCGCTGCGGCTGCTGGCGCGCGAAGTCTATGGCCGGGTCAGCGCCCGGGTCGGTGCCGACAAGGTCGCGCTGATTACCGGCGAAGAAAAAATCGTGCCAACCAATCCGCGCTATTGGGTGTCCACGGTGGAGGCCATGCCGACCGATCTCGATGTCGCGTTTCTGGCCATCGATGAGGTGCAGATTGCCGCCGATCTGGAACGCGGCCATGTCTTTACCGACCGCATCCTCAATCTTCGCGGCAGCCAGGAGACCCTGCTGCTCGGTGCCGCGACCATGCGCGGCATCATCGAAAAGCTGTTGCCCGGCGTCCATATTGTCACCCGCCCGCGCATGTCGGTGCTGGCCTATTCCGGCCAGAAGAAGATTAGCCGCCTGCCCGAGCGTTCGGCAATTGTCACCTTCTCCGCCGACGATGTGTACGCCGTCGGCGAACTGATCCGCCGCCAGCGCGGCGGCGCCGCCGTTGTGCTCGGCGCGCTGTCGCCGCGCACCCGCAACAAGCAGGTGGAGATCTATCAGGCCGGCGATGTTGATTTTATCGTCGCCACCGACGCCATCGGCATGGGCCTCAACCTTGATGTCGATCACGTCGCCTTTGCCGGCAATCACAAGTTTGACGGCTATCAGCACCGCCCCCTGACCGCCGCCGAACTTGGACAGGTCGCCGGCCGGGCCGGGCGGCACATGCGCGATGGTACGTTTGGCGTCACCGGCCGGGTCGATCCGTTCCCCGATCCGCTGGTCGAGGCCTTGGAGACCCACCGCTTCGAGCCGGTAAAAGTCCTTCAGTGGCGCACCGGCAATCTCGATTTTTCATCCCTCGACGCCCTGCGCGCCAGTCTGGAAACACCGGCCGGTGAAACCGGTCTGACCAAGGCGCCGCCAGCCGCCGACCAGAGCGCGCTGGAAACACTGTCCGACGACCCGGAAGTCCGCGACCGCATTGCCGGCCCCGACGATATCCGTACCCTGTGGAACCTGTGCCGGATGCCGGACTACCGGAAAATAGCACCAGCGCAGCATGCCCAGCTTGTCGGCAAGCTGTTCGGATTCCTGATCGATCACGGCGCCATCCCCGATGACTGGATCGCATCGGAGATCCAGCGCGCCAACCGCACCGATGGCGACATCGACACCTTGTCGCACCGCGTGTCGCAGGTGCGCACCTGGACCTTTGTTGCCAACCAGCCGAACTGGGTCGCCGACCCGGCCGCCTGGTGCGAAAAAACCCGCCAGGTCGAGGATGCCCTGTCGGATGCACTTCACGACCGTCTGACCCAAAGATTTGTCGACCGCAGGACATCGGTCCTGATGCGCCGGCTGAAGGAGAATACCATGCTGGAGGCGGAGATCACCGCAAGCGGCGAAGTGCTGGTCGAAGGCCAGCATGTCGGTACGTTGAAGGCTTTGCGGTTCACCCCCGATCCGCAGACCGATGGCGCTGAAGCCAAAACCGTGCGCAATGCCGCGCTGAAAGCATTGGCCAGCGCCATTGCCGACCGCGCAGAGCAGCTGGCGCGGGCAAAGGACGAGGATATTGTCCTGTCCGCCGATGCTCACTTGCGCTGGAAAGGCGAAATCGTCGGACGCCTTGCCGCCGGGCAGGAGACGCTGCAGCCACGGGTCATTGTCCTGGCCGACGAACAACTGACCGGACCGGAGCGGGACAATGTCGACCGGCGGCTGACCACCTGGGTCACCGCGCACATTGCCACGATCCTGAAACCGCTTGTCGACCTTTCCGCCGACGCCGCTCTGGATGGCACCGCGCGCGGTCTGGCCTTCCGTCTGGTGGAAAATCTCGGCATTCTCGATCGCCGCGATGTGCTTGAGGACGTACGCGGCCTGGATCAGGACAATCGCGCCGGTCTGCGCCGCCACGGCGTGCGCTTTGGCGCTTATCACATCTTCATACCCGCCCTGCTGAAACCGGCCCCGAGCGCGCTTCTGGCCCTGCTGTGGGCCATGCAGGAAGGCGACCTCGACATGAAGGGCCTGGCCGAAGTGCCGGTTATCTCCGCATCGGGGCGCACGTCGGTGGATATCGACGCGGATTTCAATCCGCAAGTCTATCGCCGGTTCGGATACCGCATCTTCGGCCGCCGCGCCGTACGCATCGATATTCTCGAACGCCTCGCCGATCTCATTCGCCCCGCCCTGTCCTGGCGGGCACCGGTTGTTGCAAAAGCCGACACCGAGCCTGCCTCAAAATCCGCACCCGATGAACTGGCACCCAGCGAGCCGACGCCTGCTGAGCCAGCGCCAAAAGAGTCGGCACCCGACACCGCATCAACGAGCGAACCGGCAACGGACAGCCCGACGCCTGCCGATGCGGTCGCCCCAGACCCGGCAACCCAACCCGATCAGACTGCCGGTGAAGCCGAGCTGCAAACCGATGCGCCGGCCAGCCAGACAGCAGCGCCGCCAAAACCCATCGGCAAACAACCAGCGGCACCACCGCGCCCCGACGGTGCCATCGATGCCGGCCGTGGCTTTACCGTCACCCAGGCAATGACCTCGCTGCTGGGTGCCTCGGGCGAGGATTTTTCCGTCATCCTGAAGGGCCTGGGATACCGCGTCGAGCGCAAGCGCCTGCCAGAGCCGGCAACCGCCGATGATGGGTCGGCAATCGTCGATGAAAAGAGCGATGTCGCCCCGCCTCGACCTGACCAGCCCAAACCGGCCCAAACCGACCCTGCAACAACCAAACCAACAACCGAGCCAAAATCCGACCAAAAAACCGACCCAAAAACCGAATTGACGTCCGCTGAACCGGCCGGTACCGAAGTCTCGGAAACCCCAGCCGGAGCCGCAATTTCCGATCAGGCAGACCCCGAACCGGCATTCCTCGAAATCTGGCGGCCAGCCCGCCAGGGCAGGCCACACGGCGACCGCAACAAGCAGCGTACCGGCCAGCGTTCCCGGCAACAGGCCAGCGAAAAGGACGACACCGGATCCGGCAGCCAGAAGCGCCACACCAGAGGCGGCGGCAAGCCCCGGCATCAGGGCAAACCGGCGCGCAAGGATGGCGGCAAGGGCTTCGGTGGGTCTGGCCGCGGTGGCGGCACCAAACCAGCCCAAAAACGCCCGGCCCGCATCGATCCGGACAATCCGTTTGCCGCACTGGCGGCGCTGAAAAAGGATCTGGAAAAGGCGGGAAAGTAGCCGCATGCGCGGTCAAAATGGCGGAAAACCGGGGCCCAATCACATGGAAACGCCACAAAGACAGCGCATCGACAAATGGCTATGGCATGCCAGATTTGCCCGCACCCGCACCGCCGCCCAGCGCCTCGCCCGCTCCGGTCACATCCGTCAAAACCGCGCCAAGGTAACATCGCCAAGCCGCTCTGTGCGCCTGGGTGATGTTTTGACGATCGCCCAGGGCCGCGGTGTTCGCGTCATCGAAATCGCCGGGTTTGCCGCCCGCCGAGGATCAGCCGAAATCGCCCAGAAGCTCTATACCGATCGCACACCCGCGCCGGTCGCTTCGGCAGCCAGTGCGACACCAGGTTCGAATTTTGAACAGCTGCAACGACCGGCCGGCAAACGCCCCGACAAACGCGACCGGCGGCGACTGGTCGCACTCAAGCGCCAGCCGTTCGAGTAATTTTCCCTCGCCCGATTGAAATACCGCTGATATTGGAATGATTTTCCCGCCCGCACCCGACATGCAGCAATCCGCCGCTTGCGCATGGCCCGTAAACCGTTTAGCCCACGCCCGAAAACGTCCGGAGTGACCCATGACTTACATCGTGACCGACAAGTGCATTCGGTGCAAATATATGGATTGCGTCGAAGTCTGTCCGGTCGATTGTTTTTATGAAGGCGACAATATGCTCGTCATTCATCCTGACGAGTGCATCGATTGCGGCGTGTGCGAGCCGGAATGCCCGATCGACGCCATCCGGCCCGATACCGAGCCCGGTCTGGATCAATGGTTGGCGATCAATACCGAATATGCCGACAAGTGGCCCAATATCACGATAATGCGCGCTGCGCCGGCCGATGCGGCGAAGTTCGAAACCGAAGAAGGTAAATTCGAGAAATATTTCTCCGAAAAGCCCGGCGAAGGCGACTAAAGCGCAACCATGGCGTTCATCCTGCCAATGACCGGCGGTCCGGCATTTGTGTGCAATTGCGGCAAGCCGTTGAAAATGAGCCCAAAATAGGTTATATTGCGCAAGTCAGCGGAAAACTCAGCAATTTTGGGTGAAAATCGAAGAATGAGCCAGGTTTGCTGGTGTCGCCGGTTGCGAGTTCAATCGCAGTCAGCCGGCGGCGTTCGTTTTTTCGACTTTGGTCCAGCGACAGGTAAAACAGGTTACGCAATCGCGCGATGACCTGAATGTGTGTGTGCGAACAGCAAACAAGGCGTGTTTCGAAACGTCCGGGAGTAGTTTGAATATGGCAAAGAAGACGGTTCAGCGTCAGGGTTTCAGGACAGGCGAGAGTATCGTTTATCCGTCCCACGGTGTGGGCAAGATCACCAATATCGAAGAGCAGGAAGTGGCCGGCATTTCGATGGAACTGTTTGTGATCAATTTTGAAAAAGACAAGATGACCCTTCGCGTTCCGATCGCCAAGGCAGGGTCCGTCGGCATGCGCAAGCTTGCCGATCCGGCAACTGTCAAAAAGGCGATTGAGACGGTCCAGGGCCGCGCCCGCGTCAAGCGGACAATGTGGAGCCGCCGTGCCCAGGAATACGAAGCCAAGATCAATTCCGGCGACCTGATCGCCATTTCCGAAGTCGTCCGCGATCTCTATCGCTCTGATTCGCAACCCGAGCCATCTTACTCGGAGCGTCAGCTCTATGAGGCCGCAATCGACCGCATGTCGCGTGAAGTCGCTTCTGTTGAAAAGACGGCCGAGAGCGAAGCCGTGAAGATGATTGAAGCGGCCATAGAGGACAGCCCTAGGCGCAAACGCGCACTTCAGGCAGCTGAAGAGGCTGAGCAGGAGAAGGCGGCGTAACGCGCCTCTGACAACCATTTGAACGATATGTTCACGAAAAACCCGGCCGCGAGCCGGGTTTTTTGTTTATATTTGCATCCAGGGCAGCGCCACCGGTCGACCGGTGGCGCCAACGCTACCAACCATGGAGCGCAAAATGGTCGACGACATCGCCTATCGGCGCAAGATGGTAAAGGCCGCCATGAAAGCGCCTTACCTGGAGCGTGACGAAGAACAGGACCTGGCGATTCGTTGGAAAGAGGCCGACGATCAGGAGGCGCTGCATCAGCTGACTGTCGCCCACATGCGCCTGGTGATATCCATGGCCGGCCGCTTCAAGAACTATGGCCTTTCCCCCAGCGACCTCATTCAGGAAGGCCATGTCGGCCTGCTGGAAGCTGCCGCCCGTTTTGATCCCGAACGCGGTGTGCGATTTTCAACTTATGCCACATGGTGGATCCGCGCCTCGATCCAGGATCATGTCCTGCGCAACTGGTCGATCGTGCGCGGCGGCACATCGTCTGGGCAAAAATCGCTGTTTTTCAACCTGCGCCGGTTGCGCGCCCGAATTGCCCGCACCCGGAACACGATCAGCGATCCCGAACTTTACACCGAAATCGCCAACGCTCTGGGCGTCAAATACAATGACGTCGCCACAATGGATTCGCGACTGTCGGCGCCGGACACATCGCTTAACGCACCAATCTCCCAAGCCGACGGGACAAGCGCCCAAAAGCAGGATTTTCTGGTAAGTGACCTGCCGCTTCAAGACGCGATCGTTGAAACCAGCGTCGATGGCGAACGCCGCGCCGCGTGGCTGCATCAGGCGCTGAATGTCCTCAATGCCCGCGAACGGATGATCGTGCGCCAGCGCCGGTTGACCGAAGAAGGCGCGACACTGGAATCGCTGGGAAACAGGCTGGGAATATCCAAGGAACGGGTTCGCCAGATCGAATCAGCCGCGCTGGACAAATTGCGGGTCGCATTGCTGGAAAAACATGCTGATCCGGCAACTTTTATCTGATCTGGCAATATACCAAACCGGAACAAGACCGGCCGGTTATCGGATTGGCCTGAGGCCAGTCCCGCAACCCAACCTTGTTCAGATTGACGACAAGGCCTTTTGAACATCCAGAAGATCGGCGAGCTGGGATTCAGCCTTCGCCTTTTTCTCCGCATCGTCCGTGTCGGCAATGTCCTCGCGCACATTCTGGATTGTCTGGGCAAGATCGTCGGCATCGACATCGGCAAGGGTAATGGCTTCTTCCGCCAGCAGCGTCAGGCCGGTACTGCTGACATCGGCAAAGCCGCCACGCACATAAATGCGCTGCACATCGCCAGACTCTGAATGCACATCGACGACACCGGGCTTCAGCGTCGTCATGAACGGCGCGTGATTGATGAGAACGGTGAAATAACCATCAGCGCCCGGCACGGTGACACTTTCCACCGGCTCTGACATCAACAGCCGTTCCGGCGAAACCAGATCAAATTGCAGTGCTTCGGCCATACCCGTCAGTCCTGTCCCGTTTTTATATCCGCCTGATCAGCCAGCAACTAAGCCGCCTCGGCAATCTTCTGGGCTTTTTCGACCGCGTCTTCGATCGTGCCGACCATATAGAACGCCGCTTCCGGCAAATGGTCATACTCGCCATCACACAGCGCTTTGAACGAGCGGATCGTGTCTTCCAGATCAACGAAAATACCCGGGAAACCGGTGAACACTTCCGCCACGAAAAACGGTTGCGATAAAAACCGCTCGATCTTGCGTGCCCGCGCCACGGTTATCTTGTCCTCTTCCGACAATTCATCCATGCCCAAAATGGCGATGATATCCTGCAGACCCTTGTAGCGCTGGAGAATTTCCTGCACCTGGCGAGCAACCGCATAGTGCTCATCACCAACTACTTGCGGATCGAGCATCCGCGACGAGGAGTCAAGCGGATCAACCGCCGGATAAATGCCTTTTTCCGAAATGGCCCGCGAAAGCACCGTCGTCGCATCAAGGTGGGCGAACGATGTCGCCGGCGCCGGATCGGTCAGATCATCGGCGGGCACATAGATCGCCTGCACCGATGTCACCGAACCCTTGGTGGTTGTCGTGATCCGTTCCTGCAGCGCACCCATGTCGGTCGCCAGCGTTGGCTGATAACCCACAGCCGAAGGAATACGGCCAAGCAGCGCCGAAACTTCAGAACCGGCCTGGGTAAACCGGAAAATATTGTCGACGAAGAACAGCACATCCTGACCCTGGTCGCGGAAATGCTCCGCCACCGTCAGACCGGCAAGGCCAACCCGCGCACGGGCGCCCGGAGGTTCGTTCATCTGGCCAAACACCAGCGAGCATTTGGAGCCTTCGGTCGATCCGTTGTTCGCCTTGGGATCGGTGTTGACGCCCGATTCGATCATCTCGTGATAAAGATCGTTGCCCTCGCGGGTACGCTCGCCAACACCGGCAAACACCGAGTAGCCGCCATGCGCCTTGGCAACATTGTTGATCAGTTCCTGGATCAGCACGGTCTTGCCCACACCGGCACCGCCGAACAGCCCGATCTTGCCGCCCTTGGCATAGGGGGCAAGCAGGTCGACAACCTTGATCCCGGTGATCAGAATTTCCGCCTCAGTCGCTTGATCGACAAAATCAGGTGCCGGCTGGTGAATGGCCCGCATCACCTTGGTCTTGACGGGGCCGGCCTCGTCGATCGGTTCGCCGATCACGCTCATGATCCGGCCAAGTGTTTCTTCGCCGACCGGAACGGTGATTGGTTCACCCAGATCGGACACTGGTTGACCGCGCACCAGACCTTCGGTGGAGTCCATGGCAATCGTGCGCACGGTGTTTTCGCCCAGATGCTGCGCGACTTCCAGCACCAGCCGATTGCCGTTATTGTCCGTATCCAGGGCATTGAGGATCGCCGGCAATTCGCCTTCAAACTTCACATCGACCACCGCGCCGATGACCCGCGACACCGCGCCGGTATATGCCTTTTTTGCTGCCTTAGCCATTGTCTCGTTTCCCTGTTTCCTGCGCGGGCTGCGCCTTGAACCGCTGTTGGCTCATGCCGCCTGCTCAGCCGATATCAGACTGCATCCGCGCCCGAAATAATTTCGATCAGTTCCTTGGTAATCTGTGCTTGCCGCTGCCGGTTGTAGGACATGGTCAATTCATCAATCATATCACCGGCATTGCGCGTGGCACTATCCATCGCCGACATGCGCGCGCCCTGTTCCGATGCGGCGTTTTCGAGCAACGCCTTGAAGATCTGTACCGAGATGTTGCGCGGCAACAGGTCTTCCAGAATATCGTCCTCGCTGGGCTCATATTCGTAGGCAGCCAGCCCACTGCCATGGGTATCAGAACCATCGCTTGCTGCGCTGGCATCTGTTTCCACTTTGGCGGGTACGATCTGTTGGGCTGTCGGTATCTGTGCCATCACGGACTGGAAACGCGAGAAGAACAGCGTCGCCACGTCAAATTCGCCGCCATCAAACAGTTCAAGCACCTTTTGCCCGACCAGACCGGCTTCCGTAAACGATATCGACTTGACCTCTCTGAAGGTCATCGCCTCGATGATGTTGGTGCTGAATTCCCGTTTCAGGATGTCATAGCCCTTTTTACCGACAACGACGATCTTGACGGTCTTTCCCGCTTTCAACAATTTACGGGCATGGTCTCGGGCAAGACGCGCGATAGAGGAATTGAACCCGCCACAAAGACCGCGCTCAGACGTACACACCACCAGCAGATGAACATCATCCTTGCCGGTGCCGACAATCAGGGCCGGCGCGCCGACAGCGCCCTCGGTCGATTTGGCGATATTGGCCAGCACCGATTCCATGCGCGTTGCATAAGGGCGCGCTGCCTCGGCGGCCTCTTGCGCGCGGCGCAGCTTTGCTGCCGCCACCATTTGCATGGCCTTGGTGATTTTCTGCGTCGCCGTAACCGTAGCGATCCGGTTGCGCAGGTCCTTGAGGCTCGGCATCGGCCGTTCGTCCCGTTCTCTTTACTGGTGGCTTGCCAACGATCTCGTCAGGCGAACGACTTGGCGAAACCGTCAAGAATATCCTTCAGCGTCGCCGCCGATTCGTCGCTCAATACGCCTTCGCTCGCAATCGTCTTCAGGAGCGAACCATGTTCGGTCCGCATCAGCGACAACAGTCCCTGTTCAAACGCACCGACCTGATTGACATTAATCTTGTCGAGGTAGCCGTTCACGCCGGCATAAATGACCACGACCTGTTCCTCGGTCTTGAGCGGCGAAAACTGTGGCTGCTTCAACAGTTCCGTCAGCCGCGCGCCACGGTTCAACAGATGTTGCGTCGAGGCATCGAGATCAGAGCCGAACTGTGCAAATGCCGCCATTTCGCGATACTGCGCCAACTCACCCTTGATCGATCCGGCCACCTGCTTCATCGCCTTGACCTGGGCCGCAGAGCCCACCCGCGACACCGACAGGCCGACATTCACCGCCGGACGAATGCCCTGATAAAATAGGTCCGTCTCCAGGAAAATCTGACCATCGGTGATGGAAATAACGTTGGTTGGAATATACGCCGACACGTCATTGGCCTGGGTTTCAATAACCGGCAGCGCGGTCAGCGATCCCGATCCCTGATCCTCATTGAGCTTGGCGGCACGCTCCAGAAGGCGCGAATGCAGGTAAAACACATCGCCCGGATAGGCTTCGCGGCCTGGCGGACGGCGAAGCAACAGTGACATCTGCCGATAGGCCACCGCCTGCTTTGACAGATCGTCATAGGAGATCACCGCGTGCATGCCATTGTCACGGAAATATTCGCCGATGGCACAGCCCGAAAACGGCGCCAGATACTGCATCGGCGCCGGCTCTGAAGCGGTCGCTGCAACGACTACCGAATATTCCAATGCGCCGCGTTCTTCCAGAATCTTGACAAACTGGGCCACGGTCGAGCGCTTCTGGCCGACGGCGACGTAAATGCAATAAAGCTTCTTGCTTTCGTCATCGCCATCATTGAGCGATTTCTGGTTGAGGATGGTATCCAGCACCACCGCCGTTTTGCCGGTCTGCCGATCACCGATGATCAGTTCACGCTGGCCACGGCCAATCGGGATCAGTGCGTCAATTGCCTTGAGGCCCGTCGACATCGGCTCATGCACCGAGCGGCGCGGGATAATGCCCGGCGCCTTGACGTCGACCCGGCGATTTTCCGTCGCGTCGATCGGCCCCTTGCCGTCGATCGGATTGCCCAGAGCGTCGACAACACGGCCCAACAGGCCTTTGCCGACCGGCACTTCCACGATCGCACCGGTCCGGCGCACAGTGGCGCCTTCCTTGATTTCGCGGTCGTTGCCGAAGATGACAACGCCGACATTGTCCTCTTCCAGATTGAGCGCCATCCCCCGGATGCCGCCGTCAAATTCGACCATTTCACCGGCCTGAACCTGATCCAGTCCGTAAACGCGGGCAATACCGTCGCCAACCGACAGCACTTGCCCGACTTCGGAAACTTCCGCGTCCTTGCCGAAGTTCTTGATTTGCTCCTTCAATATCGAGGAGATTTCCGCGGCCCGGATATCCATCAGCTGGCCTCTTTCAGACGTGTTTTCATTGAATTGAGCTTCGTACGAAGCGATGAATCGATCATTTGCGACCGGACCTTGACGACCAGCCCGCCCAGGATGGCCGGATCGACCGCCTGGGTCAGTGTCACATCCTTGCCCAGCCGTTCCTTCAGCGCCGCCTTCAATTCCGCGCTCTGCGCATCGTTCAAGGGACGGGCCGAAGTCACCTGAGCCGAAATCTCGCCGCGATGGTCAGCAGCCATGGCTTTGAAGGCTCGAATGACATCGGGCAGCGTGAACAGCCGGCGATTGTGCGCCAAAAGCCGGACAAAATTGCCGGCAAGGCCCTTGACGCCAACCTTGTCAGCGAGCGCCGCAATGGCATTCTCGTGATCTTCGGCTGAAATCATCGGGCTTTTGACCATGCGCAGAAAATCGTCCGATTCATCCAGCATGGCCTGAAATGTATCAAGATCCGGCTCGACAGCGGCAAGCGCCTTTTCTTCAAGCGCTAGCTCAAACAGCGCCGAGGCATACCGTTCAGCCACACCGGAAACTGGAGAAGTCTGGTCCGTCACACGCGTCTCTTTGTTCGTCTCTAGATTACCGGCGTCCTGCCCTCCGGCCGGTCTTGGCGAAGTCTGCACGACAAGCGCAGCAACCGCGACCAGAACCCCCGTTATCGGGCCGGCGCTCATCTAGCACAGGGGTTATAGTCGCGCAATATCGATGCGCTGCACCATAAGGATAGTTTGTCGCAGGCGAACAGCGCCACTTCAGACCCAGTTCAATCAGTCCGCCGCGTTCACACGTCTGGCTCACACAAAACTTTGCGGATCGATGTCCACCGATACCCGCACACTGCCGCGCGGCCGCGGGCAAGCAGCAAGCCAGCCGCGCAACCAGTCATGCAGACGCCGCACATCCGGTCCATGCACCAAGAGCCGAAACCGGTAGCGACCGCGAATGAGCGCCAGCGGCGCTTCGGCCGGACCGAGAAGCCGCACATCATTACCTGATGACCCATCTCTGGGTGGGGCGGCGAGCGCCATTGCCCGGGCATGGTCCATAGCCGCCGCCCGGTCCCGCGCCGACACGACAATGCCTGCCAGCCGGCCAAACGGCGGCAGGCCGCCCCGCCGGCGGTTTTCGCACTCGCTGGCGTAAAACCCCTCCCGGTCGCCGGTAATCAGCGCCTGCAGCACCGGATGATCCGGCGCATAGGTCTGGATCAGCGCCCGGCTTGCCTGCCCGGCGCGCCCGGCCCGGCCCGTCACCTGGGTCAAAAGTTGAAACACCCGCTCCCCGGCGCGCGGATCGTCCTGGGCAAGGCCCAGATCGGCATCGACAACACCAACCAGTGTCAGTTCGGGGAAATTATGCCCCTTGGCGACCAGTTGCGTGCCGATGACGATATCAACAGCGCCATCCTTGATCGCCTGAAGCTCCAGCCGCAGCCGCTGCATGCCACCGCCAAGGTCGCTGGACAGCACCAGCGTACGTGCATCGGGCCAGCGCTCCAGCACTTCGTCCTGCAAGCGCTCCACCCCCGGGCCGCACGCCGCCAAACTGTCTGTATCCTCACAATCGGGGCAAGTATCGGGCCGCGACACTTCATGACCGCAATGATGGCAGGCCAGGATGCCGCGAAACCGGTGCTCCACCAGCCAGGCCGAACAATGGGGGCAGGACAGCCGATAACCGCAGGTCCGGCACAGGGTCAGCGGCGCATAGCCACGCCGGTTGAGAAACAGCAGCGACTGTTCACCGGCGGCAAGTGTCTCCTCAACCGCTTCCACCAGCGGTGGCGACAACCAGCGCTGCCGCTCCGGCTGATGCCGGCGCAAATCAATCGCCACGATATCAGGCGTCCCCGCTTCGCCATAGCGGCCCGGCAGCCGCACATAGGTATAGCGGCCCCGATCCGCATTGACCCGGCTTTCCACCGACGGCGTTGCCGATGCCAGAATGACCGGAAAGCCACCGCGAAACGCCCGCGTCACCGCCATGTCGCGGGCGTGGTAAATCACCCCTTCTTCCTGCTTGAAGGCCGGGTCATGTTCTTCATCGACAATGATCAGGCCAAGATCGGTAAACGGCAGGAACAACGCCGAGCGCGCGCCAACAACCACCTGCACGTCGCCATTACCAACGCCGCGCCACACCCGTTCGCGGCCCTTGGTCCCGACTTCCGAGTGCCAGGATGCCGGCGGCGCCCCGAAGCGGCTGGCAAATCGCTCCAGAAAACTGGCCGTCAGCGCAATTTCCGGCAGCAGGATCAGCACCTGTCGCCCTTGCCGGATCACGTCGGCGACAGCCTCGAAGTAAACTTCCGTCTTGCCCGAGCCGGTGACGCCATCAAGCAGCGCCGCCTTGTAGCCATCGCCGATCAGTTCTTTCAGCGCTGCCGCCGCCTCACCCTGCGACGCGGTCAGTTCCGGCGCGGCGAAATCCGGCTTGGGCGGTAACGCCGCCGGTTTTACCGGCAGGGACACAATTTCCAACGTACCTTGATCAACCAGTCCGCCGACAACGCCGGGCGATACCCCGGCCGCCGCCGCAAGCCCGGACTTGGTCCACGCCAATCCGTCGGCGACAACCGCCAGCACACGGGCCCGCGCCGATGTCATCCGCTCTGGCGGCGGCCCGGACAGGCGCACGCCGGCAATCGGCTTTTCCGGCTCCAGCGCACCGGGCGAGCGGAGCACCATCTTCAACACCATGCCCGGCGGCGACAGGGTGTATTCGGCAACCCAGGCGATGAAATCGAGCAGGCCCGCAGAAAGCGCCGGCACCGGAAAAATCCGCACCACCGGTTTCAGCTTGCGCGGATCGACCGCTTCCGCCTCGACCGGCCAGACGACGCCGACCACCTCGCGCGGCCCCAGCGGCACGCCGACAATCGTGCCCGGCGCCAGCGGCCGGTCCGACAGATAAGTATAGGCCCGGTCCACCGGCACCGGCAGCAACACCGCGACTGTGTGGGTCTCGGTCACTAATTTGCTCCCCATCGCGTTGGGCACCGGATTGTGGGCTGACGAATCTTGTTCATTGCAATAGAAGGAAGCCCAAATGGCGATCCGCCGCAACGGGACACCTGACAGGGACCAAACCAATGAAATTTTTTGTAGACACCGCCGACGTCGATGAAATCGCCGAACTTGCCGATACCGGCCTTCTCGATGGCGTCACCACCAACCCATCGCTGATCATGAAGGCCGGCCGGCCGATGCTGGAGGTCATTGCCGACATCTGCAAGATCGTTCCCGGCCCGGTCTCCGCCGAAGTCACCGCCACAGATGCGCCGACCATGATCACCGAAGGCCGCAAGCTGGCCGAGATCGCCGACAATGTGACAATCAAGGTGCCGCTGACATGGGACGGGCTAAAGGCCTGCAATGCTCTGTCCAACGAGGGCAAAATGGTCAATGTGACCCTGTGCTTCAACGCCAATCAGGCGCTGCTCGCCGGCCGCGCCGGCGCGACGTTCATCTCACCGTTCATCGGCCGGCTCGACGATCTGGGTCTGGACGGCATGGAACTGATCGAGCAGATCCGCACCATCTACGACAATGATGTGGAGATCGAGACGCAGATCCTCGCCGCCTCCATACGCACGCCCAATCACGTCTTGCAGGCGGCGATGATCGGCGCCGATGTCGCCACCGTTCCGCCGTCGGTGATAAAAGGTCTGGTCAAGCATCCTCTCACGGACAAGGGACTGGAAGCCTTCCTCGCCGACTGGGCCAAGACCGGCCAGAGCATTCTTTAGGGAGCATCGATCCGACAAAATAAATTGATCAGCATCTGAGGTGTAATTTCGGTAACCATTCCCCAGCAAAAATCTGTCATGATTCGTGCGACCATGAACGCCACGCCAACACCGCCCGAGTTTCACCACGCCGCCCGCACCGATCTGGCGGATGCGGCAACCGCTTGGCTGCAATCGCTCGGCAATGAGCGGCGGCTGGCCGACAAGACCCTGGAAGCCTATGGCCGCGACCTGCGGCAGTTTTTGGCCTTCCTGACTGGTCATCTGGGCGGCGCGCCCGGCGTTGCTGAATTCGCCATCCTCACCACCGCCGATATCCGCGCCTTTCTCGCCGCCCGCCGCACCGGCAACGCCGGCCCGCGCACGCTTGGTCGCCAGATGGCGGCGCTGCGTTCCTTTGCTCGTTTCTGCGACCGGCGCGGCATCGCCAAAACCGACGCCTTCAAGGCGGTGCGCACCCCCAAGATCCCGCACACCATCCCCAAGGCGCTCTCCGTCACCGATACAAGCGCGCTGATCGACACTGCCGGCGCCATGACCGAGGAGCCGTGGATCGCTGCCCGCGATGTCGCCATCCTGACGCTGCTTTACGGCTGCGGCCTACGCATTTCCGAGGCGCTGGCCCTGACGCCACAGACTGCGCCCGTCTCCAGCGATGCCATGCTGACGGTCACCGGCAAGGGTGGCAAAACCCGGCTTGTGCCGATATTGCCCGCCGTCGCCAGGGCGGTCGGCGACTATCTGCGCTTGTGTCCCATTGCCTTGAAGCCCGACGAGCCGATGTTTCGCGGTGCCCGTGGCGGTCCGCTCCAGCCGGCCATCGTCCAGCGCGCTGTGCGCCATTTGCGCTCGGCGCTGGGACTTGAGGAGACGGCAACACCCCACGCCCTGCGCCATTCCTTCGCCACCCATCTTCTGGGCCGCGGTGGCGACCTGCGCACCATTCAGGAACTGCTCGGCCACGCCAGCCTGTCGTCAACGCAGATCTACACCGATGTCGACACCCGGCGGCTGCTTGAGGTCTATGCCAGCGCCCATCCGCGAAGCTGAGCGGACGTCGGGACGAACCGGTTGCTTCAAATGCCAGTACGCCGGATCATCGAATAGCAATGATTGCCCGGCACAATGGCACCACGATCCGCAATCCTGATTGAAGACTGGCCGTGCCAATGATTCGCAATCCTTTCGCTCTTGTCGCAATGGCAGCGCTGTTCCTTGCCGGCACTTTGGTCCCGGCGGCGGCGCAAACCGCCTGTTCCGGCAACAATCTTTTGGATCAATTGGCCAGGGACGATCCCGCCCGCCACACGGCCGTGCTTGCCGAAGCAGCGGCAATCGAAAACAGCGACGGCAATTTCTGGAAAATCGAAAAACCCGGCCTGCCGCCCTCCTTTCTGTTTGGCACCGCCCATATCAGCGACATTCGCGCCTTGAATTTTCTGGATGCCATCCGCTCGAACCTGCAATCGGCCCGCATCCTTCTGGTCGAACTGGATGCCAGCCAGCAAACACCGCTGAATATGGCGGCCGTTCTGGCAAAATATGCGCAGTTGCCCGATGGCGAGACCCTCGAATCGCGCCTGACCGACAGCCAGCGCGACCGGATGGCCGACGAGACCGCCCGCCATGGCATGCCGTGGTTTCAGGCGCGCAAATACCGTGCCGGCTTTTTGGCGACAATCCTGTCGATCCCGCCCTGCGCCAAGCTGGCATTGTTGAGCGGCGAAAAGGTGCTGGACATGCGGATCGCTGAACTGGCCGGCAACGCCAATGTCACCGTTCACGGCCTGGAAACGGCAGACGAACAATTCGCCGCGCTGGCCAAACTGGACGAGGAAGACATGCTGGACGCCATCGTTGAATCGCTCGATCTCGACGACCAGTTCGCCGTCGATATGTTTGAAACAACCGTCGCGCTCTACGCCGAGGAACGAATTTCGATCCTCGACGGACTGATCGACGCCTTGTCCGACGATTTGCCTGAAAGTCAGGTCGCCGCCGATCAGATGAAAACGGTGCTGGTTGTGCCGCGCAATCGCACAATGGTCGACCGCGCCATGCCCGAACTGGACAAGGGTGGCACATTTATTGCTGTCGGCGCTTTGCATTTGCCGGGAGATCAGGGCCTGGTGGCCCTAATTCGGCGCGCCGGCTTTGACGTCACCCGCCAAAAATTGCACCCCTGACAAGCTGGTCACCCGATCGCCCGCCCATCGCTCAAGAACGGTTTATCTAACTCAAACAGATAGTTAACGCCAAGCGACGTGCCATCGTCGTTCGGATGCCGAAAACGTGAGCGCGACTTTGCTTGCCAGCCCCCCGCACCCGGCTACAATCGCCCGGTTGAGTACTGCGTAAACAAAAGCCCACAAGAGGAGCGATATCCATGCGTATCATTACAACTGGTCTTGCTTCAGCTTCGGCGCTGGCGCTGCTGGTGTCAGTCGCCACGGCCGGCGGTGGTTTTGGTGAAGGCGGATGTGGATTTGGACATTCGGCAAAATTGACCAAAATCAGCAAACAGCAGTCTTCCATGAGCACATTCGACGGCAAAACGCCGGCGGTCGTGATTGTTGAAGATGCCGCAAAAACCGAAATGGTTTGTCAGGATGGTGACACGGAGTGCGCGCCTAACAAGGATCAGTAATTCAATCCGCTGATCCGGGAGTACAGACTCTCCAGTCTTTGTGACTTTCAAGCCGGTCCCTGGTCAGGGGCCGGTTTTTGATTCCCGCACCGCTTTCGTTTTGACCCGATCCGGCAATTCCGATAAATCCTCGCTGGATACGGGTTTCCAGATGGTGGATTGGTCACCGGGTAAGGTCAACGCGCCGACAATGAATAATTGCCGGTCCGCTGGCATCTGAAATCAAAGCAAGGTCAAATCGCCCACAATGCTCCTAAAAATCCGCAAGAGTCCACTTTTGCAGAAGATCGCAGGCTACGGCGTCGCCTATTATCTGCGTTTTGTGCGGATGACCTGCCGGCTGACGATTGATCCGCCGACCGGCCGGGATGGGCTATGGTCGATGGCACCGGTCATATCGGCCATGTGGCATGGCCAGCATTTCCTTGCCCCCTACCTGCCGCCACCGGGCTACAAGGCCGTTGCCATGATATCCCGCAGTGCCGATGGCGAGATCAACGCCACCGCTGCCCGCGCGTTCGGCCATGGCGTCATTCGGGCGTCCGGCGCAAAATTCGGCTCGGACATTAACCGCAAAGGCGGTGCGACAGGCTTTCGCGAGGCATTGCGGGCGCTGAAAAGCGGCCAAAGCGTCGGCCTTACCGCCGACATCCCGAAGGGACAGGCACGGATTGCCGGTCCCGGCATTGTGACATTGGCGCAGGTTTCCGGCCGGCCGATCGTCCCCATGGGGATGGCAACAAGCCGCCGGCGAACCATGAACAGCTGGGACAAGGCCAGCCTCAATCTGCCCTTTGGACGAATGGTGCTGGTCTATGGCGAACCGATCCACATCCCAAGGAGAATATCCGAAGCAGAAATGGAACAATGGCGTCAGACGGTCGCCGACGGCTTGAACGCGGTGACCGAGCGGGCCTATGCCCTTGCCGATGGCCATGCGGACCGGATCAAGGTTGGCAAACCGTCCGGTACATCTGATCCGAATTCCGGATCCAGGAAGTCCGAAAGCGCCTGACCGGCAGGCGCCGGCAACTCAGTCACTTGCGCCGCGAACCGCGATCACCGCATTCAGCCCGCCAAAGGCGAAAGCGTTCGACAGCACCACATTCACCGGCCGCTCGCGCGATGTATTGGGCGTGACATCCAGATCGCATTCCGGATCGGGCTCTTCATAATTGATCGTTGGCGGGACCACATTGTCCTGGATGGCGTTCACACAGGCAACTAGTTCCAGCGCGCCCGATGCGCCAAGCGCATGGCCATGCATTGATTTTGTCGAGGATATCGATAGTCCGTCGGCATGGGAGCCGAACACCGAGCGAATAGCCCGGGTTTCGATAATATCGTTCATTTTTGTGCCGGTGCCGTGGGCGTTGATATAGTCAACTTCGCCCGGATCAAGGCCGGCATCGGCCAGGCACAGGGTCATTGCAGTCTCCGGCCCTTCTTGCCGCGGCATCACCAGGTCGCCGGCATCTGACGAAATCCCCGCACCGGCAATTTCGGCAAGTATCGTCGCGCCGCGGGCCCTGGCAGCGCCGGCACGTTCCAGAACAACCATTCCCGCACCTTCGGCGAGCGACAGGCCGCGCCTGTTTTTCGAAAACGGCCGGCACACTTCCGGCGAAATGATCCGCATCGCTTCCCAGCCCTTGATCACGGAGAAGATGATCGGCGCTTCCGCACCGCCGCAAAGGACCGCATCGGCTGTACCCGAGCGGATCAGTTGCAACGCCGAGAAAAAAGCATGGTTGGACGACGCACAGGCCGACGTGACGCCGAAACTTGGCCCTTTCAGGCCGAATTCCATCGCCACCTGGCTGGTCGCCGCGCTTGGCATCGTTCGCGGCACGGCAAAAATATTGGTCCGCCGCTCTCCGTCCAGGAAGATCCGGCGAAAGCTGTCTTCGATCGCCTCCCAACCGCAAACCCCGACACCAACAATCGTTCCGATCCGGCCGGCGGTTTGATCGTTGATATCGAGTCCGGACTGGGCCAGCGCCTGACGCGCGGCATAGATCGCCAGCACCGAAAACCGGTCGAGCAAGGGAAGGCGCTTGGGATCAAGGTCGGCGGTGACATCAAATTTGATTTCGCCGCCATGGCGGATCTTCAGATCATGAAGGGGCGTCGTTGTGATCGGACCAATGCCACTGGTTCCGGCCACCATGGCCGACCAGGTCTCATCGGCGTCGCACCCGAGCGGCGAACAACAACCAAGGCCCGTGATAACAACCGCGTTGTCATCCACCGATGTGGAAATCGGGGGCAATCAGACCAGTCCGACAGTCCGGCCAACTTCGAGAAGATCTTCGACCGTATTGATCGTTTCACTGGCATCGATGGCGTCCAGCCCGATCTCCACGTCGTATTTGTCTTCAATTACCATGATGATTTCGACCAGATCGAGCGAACCAACGCCCAGATCATCAAGCCGCATTTCCGGGGTAACTTTTCCCAGATCACGGTTCAGGCTATCCCCGATAACCTTCGCAAAATCATCTATTGTCAGTTTCGCCAAATCTTTCGCTCCTTGGCAATGCCGCGATATATTGGCCAATCGCGCGATGCCATTACAATATTCAGTCGATCCAAAACACTGATTGCCACGCAATCTGCTGGATTGTAACCCCAAAAGCCAGCCGATTTTACATATGAATGGGCTTGAAAAAGGTCGCCATCGCCGCTTCCTTGACCGCTTCCGACATTGTCGGATGGGCATGGCAAGTCCGACCGAGATCTTCCGACGAGCCGCCAAACTCCATGAGAACCGCCGCTTCGTGGATCATTTCGCCGGCGCCGCGGCCAAGGATATGCACCCCCAGAACCCGGTCGGTCTGCGCATCGGCCAGAATCTTCACAAACCCGTCGGACGCTACCATCGCACGGGCCCGGCCATTGGCGGAAAACGGGAATTTGCCGGCTTTGTAGGCAATGCCCTCGGCCTTCAATTCCTCTTCCGTTTTGCCAACCGACGCCACTTCCGGCTCGGTGTAGACGACCGACGGGATGACCCCGTAATTAACATGGCCGGCTTGTCCGGCGAGGATTTCGGCGACCGCCACACCTTCTTCTTCGGCCTTGTGCGCCAGCATCGGGCCGACAATTACATCGCCGATGGCATAGATACCTTCCACACTGGTGCGGTAGTGATTGTCGACTTCCACCCGGCCGCGCTCATCGGTGGCTATGCCTGCTTCTTCCAGTCCCAGACCCTCGGTGACCGGAATTCTGCCAATCGCTACCAGCACGATATCCGTATCCAGCGTCTTTGCTTCGCCGCCGCTTGCCGGCTCAACCGTCACCGACAATCCCTTGGCCTTCTTTTCCACCGACGTGACCTTGGTCGACAGGTGAAAGATGCAGCCTTGCTTCTTCAGCATCCGCGCGAAATTTTTCGCCACATCGCCATCCGTGCCAGGCAGAATGCGGTCAAGAAATTCCACGACAACAACTTCCGATCCAAGCCGCCGCCATACCGACCCCAGTTCCAGCCCGATCACGCCGGCACCGACAACAATCACCTTGCCCGGAACTTTCGACAGTTCCAGCGCCCCGGTTGACGTCACCACCTGCTTTTCGTCGATTTCGACGCCCGGTAACGGGGTGGAATCCGAACCCGTCGCGATAACGATTGATCGCGCCGAAAGCGTTTGCGGCTCGCCACTGTCCGGCGTCACCACCACCTGGCCCGCCCCGGCGATCCGGCCGGTGCCGTGAAACGAGGTGATCTTGTTCTTCTTGAACAGATACGCCACGCCATCGACATTGGCCTTGACCACCGCATCCTTGTGGCCCTGCATCGCCTTCAGGTCGAGTTTCGGCTTTGTCGTCTTGATGCCCAGTTGCGGGAAGACGTGGCCGGCTTCCTCGAAAAGCGCCGAGGCATGCAGCAGTGCCTTGGACGGAATACAGCCGATATTGAGGCAGGTGCCGCCATGGGCCGCGCGCTTTTCAACCACCGCGACCGACAGGCCAAGCTGCGCCGCCTTGATCGCGCACACATAGCCACCCGGCCCCGTACCGATCACGATAAGATCATATGTCTCCGCCATGCCGCGCCTTTCTCTGCACTGCTTGTTCGTTCGCTTTTGATACCGACCCTCGCGTTACAGGCGATGGTCGGCCTACCGTCCGCCGGTCACGCCGACGATGGCTCCGGTGACATAGGATGCCGCATCCGACAACAACCACAAGATCACTTCGCCCACTTCCGCCGCGGTCCCCGCCCGCTTCATCGGGATCGAACTGGCCATCTCGATCGCCCGGTCCGGGCTGCCGCCAGCGGCATGAATATCGGTATCGATAACCCCTGGCCGCACCGCATTGACCCGAATGCCCTCACCGGCAACTTCTTCCGACAGACCTTTGTTGAAGGAATCGATCGCGCCCTTCGACGCCGCATAATCGATACCGGCGCCCGGCGCGCCCCTGACCGCGGCGACCGACGAAACATTGACGATGCCGCCGCCCTGCCCGCCATGGATTGTCGACATGCGCAAAATTGCCTCGCGCGCGCAAATCAGCGATCCGGTGACATTGACGGCCAGAATGCGATTGATCCGCTCCGCATCAAATGTTTCAAGCCGTCCCCCGTGCCCGATCGTTCCGGCATTGTTGACCAGCGCCGTCAGCGGACCATAGTGCGCATCGACCGCCGCAAACAGCGCCACCACCGCCGCCTCGTCGCCAACATCGGCCTGGCAGGCAAACGCCTCGCCACCAGCCGCGACGATATCGGCAACGACAACCTCGGCCGCCGCTCCGCTGTTGGCGTAGTTGACGCAAACCTTGTAGCCCGCCGCCCCGGCAAGCCGGGCGGTCGCCGCGCCAATACCCCGGCTGGCCCCGGTGACCAGCATGATTTTCGTCATTCAGGTTTCCCTTGTCTGGCTCGACAGTGCATTGGTCAGATCGTGTTGTTGATCTCGTCTGCGTTTCGCCGCCGCGATCACAGATCGAGCACCATCCGGCGTGGATCTTCCAGCGATTCCTTGACCCGCACGAGGAACGTCACCGCTTCCTTGCCATCGACAATCCGGTGATCGTAGGACAGCGCCAGATACATCATCGGCCGGATGACAACCTGGCCGTCGACCGCCATCGGCCGCTCCTGGATCTTGTGCATGCCCAATATGCCCGACTGCGGCGCATTGAGGATCGGCGTCGACATCAACGAGCCATAGACCCCGCCATTGGACAGGGTGAAGGTGCCGCCCTGCATGTCAGCCATTGTAAGTTCGCCATCGCGGGCCTTCTTGCCCAACCGGCCGATATCTTTTTCGATCTCGGCGATGCTCATCGCATCGGCATCGCGCACCACTGGCACCACGAGGCCCTTTTCGGTGCCGACCGCAACACCGATATGGCAGAAATTCTTGTAGACGATATCCGTGCCGTCAATCTCCGCATTGACCGTCGGTATTTCGGCAAGCGCATGGCAGACTGCCTTGGTGAAAAAACCCATGAAGCCGAGCTTGACCCCGTGCTTCTTCTCGAACAGGTCGCGATATTCCTTGCGCAGTTCCATCACCGGACCCATGTCGACCTCGTTGAACGTGGTCAGCATCGCCGCTGTCGCTTGCGCATCCTTCAGCCGGCGGGCAATGGTCTGCCGCAACCGGCTCATCCGCACCCGCTCTTCGCGTGCCTCGTCGTCGCCGGTTGATGGCGCCCGCGCCGCTACGGGCGCAGCGTCGGGGGCCGCTGATGTATTGCTCAGCGCCGCCAGAACGTCGCCCTTCAACACCTGTCCCCGTTTGCCCGACCCGGCTACCTGATCGGCGGACACGCCTTTTTCGTTCATGATTTTTTGCGCCGATGGCGCCGGCGGCATGTCAGTTGCAGCAGGTGCCGCTGTTGCTGCGGCCACCGCCGGTGCGGTATCCGTTTTAACAGCGGCCGGTTTGGCATCGGCAACTGGTGCCCCTTCACCCTCTGCGATCGAGCCGAGCAGCGCGCCAACACCGACCACGTCGCCCTCCTTGGCGATAATGGCTTCCAGAACACCCGCCGTCGGCGCCGGCACCTCAAGGGTCACCTTGTCGGTTTCCAACTCCACCAGCGGTTCGTCGGTGGCAACGGCTTCGCCTTCCTTTTTGAACCACTGACCGATTGTCGCCTCGGTGACCGACTCGCCCAGCGTGGGCACTTTTATCTCGCTCGCCATTGTCCGTTTTTCCTCTCCGCCGGCTTTAATCGCCCAGCGCTTCCGCCAAAAACTGTTCCAGCTGCGCCAGATGCTTGGGCATCAATCCGGTGGCGGTCGCTGCCGATGCATTGCGCCCGGCATAGCGCGGCCGCCGGTATTCGGCGTCAATAATGTCCAGAACGGCCGAAATTCGCGGTTCCGCGAAAGTCCAGCAGCCCATGTTCTGCGGCTCTTCCTGACACCAGACGATCTCCGCCTGCTTGAACCGGCCCAGTTCCGTGCACAGAGCTTTCAGCGGGAACGGATAAAGCTGCTCCACCCGCATGATGTAGATATCGTCGGCACCGCGCTTGGCCCGTTCTTCATACAGATCAAAATAGACCTTGCCCGAGCACAGGACGACCCGCCGGATCTTCTTGTCCGGGACCAGCGTGATGTCCTGATCCGGCAACAGCTGCGCATCGTCCCAAAGCAGCCGGTGAAATGTCGATTCCTCAGACATTTCGTCCAGCCGCGATACCGCCCGCTTGTGTCGCAACAGGCTCTTGGGTGTCATCAGGATCAGCGGCTTGCGGAAAGTGCGATGCAATTGCCGGCGCAGGATGTGAAAATAGTTCGACGGCGTAGTGCAGTTGGCCACCTGCATATTGTCTTCCGCGCACATTTGCAGGAATCGCTCCAGCCGCGCCGAGGAATGCTCCGGCCCCTGCCCCTCATAACCGTGCGGCAACAGGCAAACGAGCCCCGACATGCGCAACCACTTGCGTTCGCCCGATGAGATAAACTGGTCGAACAGCACCTGCGCGCCGTTGGCAAAATCGCCGAACTGGGCTTCCCACAGTGTCAGTCCATTGGGCTCGGCCAGCGAGTAGCCATATTCAAAGCCCAGCACCGCCTCTTCCGACAGCATCGAGTTGATGACCTCATATTGCCCGGTCACCCCCTCAAGATTGTTGAGCGGCGTATAGCGATCTTCGGTATTTTGATCGTAGAGCACCGTGTGGCGTTGCGAGAATGTGCCGCGCTCCACATCCTGACCCGACAGGCGGATATTGTAGCCCTCGTTCATCAACGTCCCGAATGCCAGCGATTCCGCTGTTGCCCAGTCGATGCCTTTGCCGGATTCAATCATCTTGCGGCGATTGTCCTGGAACCGCTTGATGGTGCGGTGAATCTCGATTTCCTCGGGGATTTTGGCAAGCGCCGTCCCGACTGATTTTAACGTGGCGGTCTCAACGCCGGTCGCGCCGACCCGCCGTTCATCGCCGGCAATCGGCGTCGACAGGCCCGACCACGCCCCGTCCAGCCAGTCGGCCTTGTTCGCCTTGTAGGCATTGCCGATCTCGAATTCCGATTCCAGATGCGCCCGCCATTCCTTTTTCTGTCCGTCGATTTCATCGGCGCTGAGCAGCCCCTCATCAACCAGTTTTTTGGAATAGACCTCCAGCGTCGTCGGGTGCTTGCGGATTGCCTTGTACATGATCGGCTGGGTAAACGCCGGCTCATCGCCCTCATTGTGGCCAAACCGCCGGTAGCAGAACATGTCGATGACAACGGGTTTTCCAAATTTCTGGCGAAACTCCGTGGCAATTTTGGCGGCAAAGACGACGGCCTCCGGATCATCGCCATTGGCGTGGAATATCGGCGCTTCTACCATTTTCGCCACATCCGATGGATAGGGCGAGGACCGCGAAAATCGCGGATAGGTTGTAAAGCCGATCTGGTTGTTGACGATAAAGTGGATCGATCCGCCAGTGCGATGGCCGCGCAGACCCGACAGGCCGAGACATTCGGCCACCACCCCCTGGCCGGCAAACGCCGCATCGCCATGCAACAGCAGCGGCAGCACCTGGTTGCGCTCCTTGTTGCCCATCAGATCCTGCTTGGCCCGCACTTTGCCCAGCACAACCGGATCGACAATTTCCAGATGTGACGGATTGGCGGTCAGCGACAAGTGGACATTGTTGCCGTCAAATTCCCGGTCCGAAGAGGCGCCAAGATGATATTTGACGTCACCGGACCCTTCCACGTCATCCGGGGTGTACGAGCCGCCCATGAATTCATGAAAGATCGCCCGGTGCGGCTTGCTCATCACCTGGGACAGCACATTCAGCCGCCCGCGATGGGGCATGCCGAACACGATATCGCGTACCCCGAGCGCGCCGCCGCGCTTGATGATCTGTTCCATCGCCGGGATCAGCGCTTCGCCGCCATCGATGCCGAACCGTTTGGTGCCGGTATATTTGACGTCGATGAACTTCTCGAAGCCTTCCGCTTCGATCAGCTTGTTGAGGATCGCCTTCTTGCCCGACGGCGTAAAGGAAATTTCCTTGTCCGGCCCCTCGATCCGCTCTTGCAGCCAGCCTTTTTCTTCCGGGTTGGAAATGTGCATGAACTCGACGCCGAGCGTCGAACAATAGGTTCGCCGCAAGATGTCCAGCATCCGCGGGATGGTGGCAAATTCCAGCCCGAGGACATGATCGAGAAAAATCGGCCGGTCGTAGTCGGCCTCGGTGAACCCGTATGAGGCCGGATGCAGTTCCTCGTGGTCCTTCTTTTCGGCAATACCGAGCGGATCAAGATGGGCATGCAGATGGCCGCGCATCCGGTAAGCGCGGATCATCATGATGGCGTGGATCGAATCCCGGGTCGCCTGCTGCACATCCTTGTCGGACAGTTCAACGCCCGAGCGCTGCGCCTTGACCTTGATCGCGTCGCCGACCCCGGTGGCTGCGGCTTCAGCTGCGCCCCAGTCGCCATCGAGCGCAGCGACCAGTTCGCCATTGGCCGCAACCGGCCAATCGGAGCGCTGCCAGCTTGGTTTTTGCCGGCCATTGCTATTCCCGTCTTTCAGGCTGGCAAAAAACGCCTGCCAGCCGGCATCAACGGCATTGGCATCGATCAGATAGCGCTCATAAAGATCTTCAAGATAAGCGGCGTTTGCCCCGTGGAGGAAGGAAGAAAGCTGGAAGCCTTCATTGGCTGCTTGCCGTGCCATGATCCATCTACGCGGAGCATATGGGCCCCGGTTCCCTGAATTGACGGCTGCCGGCTCTTCTTGATCCGGTCAGCCTGCGCTAGAGCCTATTTTATGAATACTGATTCACCCGCTACGCTCTAGTCCTTTGTTTTAGCGCGCATTTTTTACTCGAAAAACCGGTTCCCACTTTTTCGAATGCGCTCTATGCACCCTGCGACATCTGACCGCAGGGTTTCACGATTAGGCCAGAACCTCAACAAGAGTCTTGCCCAGTTTGGCCGGTGATGGCGAAACGGCGATACCGGCCGCCTCCATGGCTGCGCTCTTGTCTTCCGCACCGCCCTTGCCACCGGAGATGATGGCGCCGGCATGGCCCATCCGCCGCCCCGGCGGCGCCGTGCGCCCGGCGACGAAGCCGACGACCGGCTTGGACCGCCCGCGCTTGGCCTCATCGGCCAGAAACTGTGCCGCATCTTCTTCTGCCGCGCCGCCAATTTCGCCGATCATGATGATCGACTGGGTTTCTTCATCGGCAAGAAACAGTTCCAGCACTTCGATGAAATCCATGCCCTTGACCGGGTCGCCGCCAATACCGAGCGCCGTCGATTGGCCCAGACCCTCCTGCGTCGACTGGTACACCGCCTCATAGGTCAAGGTGCCCGATCGCGACACGATGCCGACCGATCCCGGCTTGAAGATATTGCCTGGCATGATGCCGATCTTGCAGGCTTCCGGCGTCAGGATGCCCGGACAGTTCGGGCCGATCAGCCGGCTTTTGGTGCCGCACAGCGCCCGCTTGACCTTGACCATGTCGATCACCGGAATGCCTTCGGTAATGGCGACAATCAGTTCGATCTCGGCGGCAATCGCCTCGGAGATGGAATCGGCAGCGAACGGCGGCGGCACATAGACAACTGACGCATTGGCCCCGGTCGCAGCCTTGGCCTCGTCGACCGTATCGAATACCGGCAGGCTCGTTGCCGACCCGTCTGGCAGCGTGCCAGTCCATGTCGTGCCGCCCTTGCCCGGCGTCACGCCAGCGACCATCTGGGTGCCGAAATAGCCAAGCGCCTGTTCGGTATGAAACGTGCCGGTCTTGCCGGTCAGGCCCTGAACAATGACCTTGGTGTTCTTGTCGACAAGGATAGCCATCAGTTTCCCCCCCGCACTGCGGCCACTATTTTTTGCGCGGCATCATCCAGATCATCGGCGGCAATGACGTTCATGCCGCTTTCGTTGAGGATCGCCTTGCCCTTATCCACGTTGGTGCCTTCCAGCCGCACCACCAGCGGCACCTGCAAATCCACTTCCTTCATCGCCGCCACGACCCCTTCGGCAATAATGTCGCAGCGCATGATGCCGCCGAAAATATTGACCAGAATGCCTTTGACGTTGGGGTCCGACGTGATGATCTTGAACGCCGCCGTCACCTGCTCCTTGCTGGCGCCGCCGCCGACATCGAGAAAATTGGCCGGCTCGGCGCCATACAATTTGATGATGTCCATGGTTGCCATGGCCAGGCCGGCGCCGTTGACCATGCAGCCAATCTCGCCATCGAGCGCGATATAGTTGAGGCCGAATTCGGAAGCGGCAATTTCCTTGTCGTCTTCCTCGCTTTCGTCCCGCAATTCCAGCACATCGGCATGGCGGCCAAGCGCATTGGAATCAAATCCCATCTTGGCGTCGAGCAACATCAGATCGCCGCCCTTGGTCACGATCAGCGGGTTGATTTCCAAAAGGCTCATATCCTTGGCCACGAAGGTCGAATATAAGCTGGTCACAATCCGTGACATCTGCTTTTGCTGGTCTTTGGTCAGACCCAGCGCGCCCGCCAGTTTGCGCACATGCCACGGGCAGATATTGGTCACGGGGTCGACGGAAAAAGTCACGATCTTCTCTGGCGTCTCGGCGGCGACATCCTCAATGTTCATGCCGCCTTCGGTCGAGGCGACAAAAGCGACTTGCGACGTGGCGCGGTCGACTAGCAGCGACAGGTAAAACTCCTTGTCGATATCCGACCCGTCTTCGACATAAAGCCGGTTAACCAATTTGCCCGCCGGCCCGGTCTGGTGCGTGACCAGCGTGTTGCCGAGCATTTCCTCGGCGAACTGGCGCACTTCCGCGACGCTTTTTGCAAGCCGCACGCCGCCGGCCGCATCGGACTCCAGTTCCTTGAACTTGCCCTTGCCGCGCCCGCCGGCATGGATCTGGCTCTTGACCACCCAAAGCGGACCGGGGAGTTTTTCAGCGGCAGCCTGTGCCTCGTCCGCCGTGAACACGGCGTGGCCATCCGGCACCGGCACGCCCGCTTCGCGAAGCAGCGCTTTGGCCTGATACTCGTGAATATTCATCGCATCCCCCGATATCTGATCCGGTTGTCAACCACTTCGCACTCCAGAACTGGATTGCCCGAATTTTGATCGAACAGTCGGAAATTCCCCTAGCCAAGCGTCGGCTGGATTGTCTTGCAGGCATCAACAAGGCCGGAAACCGCATCGACCGATTTTTCAAACATCGCCCGTTCAGACCGGTCCAGATTGATCTCGATGACCCGTTCCACGCCGCCGGTCCCGATCACACAGGGCACACCAATATACAGCCCGTCAACGCCATACTCGCCATTGAGCCGCGCGGCGCAGGGCAGAACCCGCTTCTTGTCGCGCAGATAGCTTTCCGCCATCGAAATTGCCGCGGCCGCCGGCGCATAAAACGCCGAACCGGTTTTCAACAGGCCGACAATCTCCGCGCCGCCATCGCGGGTGCGCTGGACAATTTCCTCAAGCCGCTTTTTCGATAGCCAGCCAAGTTTCACCAGATCGGTCAGCGGAATGCCGGCCACGGTCGAGTAGCGTGTCAACGGAACCATGCTGTCGCCGTGCCCGCCCAGCACGAAGGCCGTCACATCTTCCACCGAGACGCCGAATTCATCAGAAAGAAAGTGCCGGAACCGTGAGGAGTCCAGCACGCCGGCCATGCCAACAACCATGTTGGTCGGCAGGCCGGAAAATTTCTGGATCGCCCAGACCATCGCATCGAGCGGATTGGTGATGCAGATCACGAAGGCGCCCGGCGCGTATTTCTTGATGCCCGCACCGACCTGCTCCATCACTTTCAGATTGATTTCCAGAAGGTCATCCCGGCTCATCCCCGGCTTGCGCGGCACACCAGCGGTGACAATGACCACATCGGCGCCCTCGATCGCCTGGTAGGATTGGGCGCCCGAAAAATTGCCATCGAACCCGTCGACCGGCGCCGATTGCGCAATATCCAGCGCCTTGCCTTCCGGGATGCC
>CAXMRP010000016.1:0-3860 GCA_964196155.1 uncultured Polyangiaceae bacterium | reverse complement strand
AACCGTGGCAAAATGTGCGCCCGGCAGCATGTCGCGGACAATCTTCGCGGTTTTGCCGGTATCGACAAGATCATCGATGATGAGAATGCCGGATCCGTCCGCGCCGCCCGCTTTGACGACATCATCGGAGACCCGCTTGATTACACTTGCTTCACCCTGGCTCTTGTAGTCGTGGTAGGAAGCAACACAGACCGTTTCGATCAGCCGGATTTCCAGCTCCCGCGACACAATCGCCGCCGGCACCAAACCGCCACGGGTGATGCACACCATCGCCTTGTAAGGTCCGGTTCCGCTCAGCCGCCACGCCAACGCCCTCGCATCGCGATGAAACTGGTCCCACGAGACTGGAAACGCTTTTTGCTGGTCCATTGATCGGCCACCCCCCTTTTTGAATTATCATTTGTTCGGCTACGACGGATCCGGCAGTTTCGCCAACCCGTCCCGGATATCATCGGCTGCCCGGCCAAGCGCGTCCTGATCCCGGCTGCGCAGGACAATCCGCGTCGTATAGCGCACCCCGTCATGATAGGGATAGGAGCCGATGCGGACGCTGTCATGAGCCGCCTCGACCTGTTCCAGCAGGGCAGCGATTGCTGATTCGCCCCGCCCCGCCTCGACCGTTTCGCTGTGGATCAGCGCACCAGTTGGCAAGAACGACACCAGCTGATCGAACATCGACTGCATGATCGCCGGTACGCCGGCCATGACATGAACATTGTCCACAATAAATCCCGGCGCAGCAGACACAGGGTTATTGATGAGTGTTGCGCCGACCGGAATACGCGCCATCCGCAGCCGCGCCCGGTTCATCGCCTCACCGCGATCCTTGTAGCGGGCTTCCATCACGGCAACCGCATCGGCATTGATCTCAAGCTCAAGGTCAAACGCCGCGGCAATCGCTTCCGCCGTGATGTCATCATGGGTCGGACCGATACCGCCGGTGGTGAACACCAGCCGATAGGCCGCGCTGAGCGCTTGCACGGCGGCAACAATCGCCTGCTGATCATCGGCGACCACCCGCACTTCGCGTAGATTGATCCCCAGATCGGTCAGCGATCCGGCCAGAAAGCTTGTATTGCTGTCCCTGGTGCGGCCCGACAGGATTTCATCGCCAATGACCAGGATGGCGGCAGTGACGTCAGTCAGATCGCTCATGGTGGGTTCACTCATAGTGCCATTGCGCAAGGATTGGCCGTAAGACGACCAGAGGAATGACCAGCAACTGGCCAAGGAAAGGTTGAATCGGGTATCGGGCGCTTTTAGAGCATTAACGGATGCGATTTCCCACCCCCCTGATGCCGGCAACGCTGGTCCGCCGTTACAAGCGTTTCCTCGCCGATGTTAAATTTCCCGATGGTCGCGAGGAAACCGTCCACTGTCCCAATCCCGGCGCCATGACCGGGCTGGACGCCCCCGGCGCTGCGGTCTTTGTCTCCCGATCGCCCAATCTGAAACGCAAACTGCCGCTCACCTTTGAACTGATTCATGCCGATGGCACATGGGTCGGTATCAACACAGGCTTGCCCAACAAATTGGCCGAAGAAGCCATTGGGCAGGGCCTAATTTCTGAACTTTCCGGCTACGGGTCCCTTCGCCGCGAGGTCAAATATGGCGAGGCCAGCCGCATCGATATCCTCCTGTCCGAGAACGAGACCGAACCCCGCCCCTGTTATGTCGAGATCAAGAATGTCCATCTGTCCCGGTCGCCCCGTCTGGCCGAGTTTCCCGATTGCGTGACCAGCCGCGGCGCCAGGCATTTGCGCGAATTGGCAAATCAGGTGGAAGCGGGAAACCGGGCCGTCATGTTGTTTGTGATCCAGCGCGATGATGGCGACAGTTTCAAACTTGCCCGCGAAATTGACCCCGCCTATGGCTCGGCGTTCGACGACGCGCGCAGCCGTGGGGTGGAAATGCTCGCCTATGCCTGCACTGTCACACCGGAAGAAGTGGCGATTTCAATGCCCGTGCCCATTGCCGAATAGAGTGCCGATTGCCAAATAGGGTGCAAATTTCCCTGCCAATGCCCTACAGAAGAAGCGCGCAGAATTACTGTCGCGAAAAGACAAGACGCCACGAAAAGATTAGACAAACCAGAACATGACCCTGTTGCGAGACGAACTGGCGATCAACATCTACGGCGAAGACGGCTTTGCAGGCATGCGCAAGGCCGGCGCGCTGGCCGCCGCCTGCCTCGACCAATTGGCGCCCCTCGTCCAGCCCGGCGCCACCACCAAAGACATTGACGATTTTGTCTATGCCTACGCCATGGACCACGGTGCCATCCCGGCGACGCTGAACTATCGCGGCTATCGCCATTCCAGTTGCACCTCGATCAATCACGTGGTCTGCCACGGCATCCCGGCACCAAAGCCGCTGAAATCCGGCGATATTGTCAATATTGACGTGACATTTATCGTCGAAGGCTGGCATGGCGATTCAAGCCGCATGTACGGCGCCGGACCGATCAAACGCGCCGCCGAACGGCTGATCGACGTGACCCATGAATGTCTGCTGCGCGGCATTGCAGCCGTCGCCCCCGGTCACTATCTGGGCGACATCGGCCACGCCATTCAGTCCTACGCCGAAGAAAACCGCTGTTCGGTTGTCCGCGATTTTTGCGGTCACGGGGTCGGACAGGCGTTCCACGAGCCACCGAATATTCTGCACTATGGCCAACCGGGCGAGGGCATGGCGCTGAAAAGTGGCATGATTTTCACAATAGAACCGATGATCAATTTCGGCCGATCCCACGTCAAACTCCTGTCCGACGGCTGGACTGCCGTGACCCGCGACCGGTCGCTGTCGGCGCAATTTGAACATACCATTGGCGTGACTGATACCGGCGCCGAAATATTCACGCTGTCTCCGTCCGGTGCATTCAAAACGACCGGCGCCTGACATGACCAAATCCGGCTCCGGCGCCCAAAACCAATCCGGCCTCGGCGAAGCATCCGGCCCGACAAACAGCTCTCTTGCCACTCCCGTCGGCCCGGCCAAGACCGTCACGCCCGCTCCCGGCCATGCCGGCCATCGCGATCGCCTGCGCCAACGCTTCAGCAAATCTGGCGCCGATGCGCTCGCCGATTATGAACTTTTAGAGTTGATGCTGTTTCGCGCCCTGCCCCGGCGCGATACCAAGCCGATCGCCAAGGCCCTGTTCGCCCGTTTCGGCACCTTGGCGGCGATCCTTTCCGCCAACCCCGGGCGCCTCGCTGAAATTCCCGGCCTGGGCATCACGGCGGCCAGCGAGCTCAATCTATTCCAGGCCGTGGCAGAGCGTCTTGGCCGCGAAGAAGTATTTGAGCGGCCGGTTCTGACCTCCTGGTCGACATTGCTGGACTATTGCAAAACCGCCATGGCCCATCGCGATCGCGAACAGTTCCGCATCCTTTTTCTCGACAAGAAAAATGCCCTGATCGCCGACGAAGTGCAGCAAACCGGCACGATTGATCATACGCCGGTCTATCCGCGCGAAGTGGTGCGCCGATCACTCGAACTGGCGGCCAGCGCGCTGATCCTTGTCCACAATCACCCCTCCGGCGATCCGACACCGTCCGAGGCCGATATTGCCATGACCCGCACCATTGTCGATGTTGCAGAACCGCTGGGCATCACCATTCACGACCATCTGATCATCGGGCGAGATGGCCATGCCAGCTTTCGTGGCTTGGGACTGATCTGACGGTCGATCCATACACCGGCCGGGCAAAGCAAACCAGCGAATGGCGACACTGAAATATCTAATGCAACTTTCCTGAAAAGGCCGCGTTGCGCACCTCGTTGGCAGAGACCAGAACGTTGTGCGCAATCTCGACAGAATGGATGGCCGCTTCGATTTCCCGTTCCCAGAAAGCGAGGAA
>CAXMRP010000015.1:0-19289 GCA_964196155.1 uncultured Polyangiaceae bacterium | reverse complement strand
GCGCCGGGCAATGGGCAAGAAAATCCGGTCGGAAATGAATGCCCAACGCGCCCGTTTTGTCGACGGTGCGGTGGCGGGCGGTGTGGCGAAAGCCGATGCGGCGGCTGTATTTGATCTGGTGGCAAAATTCGCAAGCTACGGTTTCAACAAGTCACATGCCGCAGCCTACGCGCTGGTCGCCTATCAGACCGCCTATCTGAAAACCAATCATTCGGTGGAATTTCTGGCTGCCTCGATGACGCTGGATATGGGCAACACGGACAAGCTCAATGAATTCCGGCTCGACGCGCGGCGATTGGAGATTGATGTCGTGCCGCCGGATATCAACTGGTCGTCAAGCGTGTTCGACGTCGAAGAAGGGGCGATCATCTACTCGCTGGCAGCGCTCAAGGGGGTCGGCACGCAAGCCGTCGAGCATATTGTTACGGTTCGCGGCGACAAGGCCTTTGTCGATCTGTCCGATTTTGCCGGCCGGATCGATCCGCGTCTGGTCAACAAGCGGTCGCTGGAGTGTCTGGCCCATGCCGGGGCGTTTGACACTCTGGGCATTGAGCGCAGCGTGGTGGCTGCCACCATCCCGCGGATAATGGCGGCTGCGCAGGAGCGGACCGAGCGGGACAGCTCGGGTGCATCGGACCTGTTTGCCCGGCCAGGGGAGGCGACGGAAATACGGTTGGATGACGGCGAACCGCTTTTGCCGGCGGTGCGCCTGCAACTGGAATTTGATGTGATTGGCGCTTATTTGACCGCCCATCCTCTGGACGATTTCAGCGAAACGATCCGGTTGCGTAACGCGTCGTTCTGGATGCGGTTTGCCGAGCAGGTGCGAAAGGGCCGTGTCGAGGCAGGTCTTCTGGCCGGAACGATCGTGCACAAGCAGGAGCGGCGAACCCGCAATGGCGGGCGAATGGGCATTGTCATGGTATCGGATCCGACCGGTCAGTACGAAATGATTGTGTATGCGGAAAAACTCGATGAATGGCGCGATTTACTGGAACCGGGCCGGTCCTTCTTTTTCAGTGTCGGGGCCGACTATGACAGCGAAACAGAGGATTTTCGCACACGGCTAGTGGCGCTGGAGGCAATCAGTGAAACGGCGAATATTGCCCATTCAGTGCGGATATTTGTCGATGCACCAGAGCCGGTCGAACGGATCGGTGCCAAGCTGGAGCGGGATGGCGACTGCACTGTCGCACTGGTGTTGATGGTGGCCGATCCTGCAGGTGCAAATGGTGCTGATCCGGAGTGCGGCAAGGTGATCGGCGGCAAAGCGACAAATGGCGGCACGATAGCCGGGCGGGAGGTCGAAATCCGTTTGCCGGGGACTTATCAATTCAACCGGCGAACAGCGAGCGCGATCAAGTCGGTGCCCGGTATCGTCGACGTTCAAATCCAGTAATTTTCGGCAACGCCCAGCACACACCAACCTTGTTCGAATCGTCGGCGGCGATTGTGGCGGCTTGGCAGGAACTGACGCTATTTTACTGGTCTAGAAGTTTGTAATTTGGCTTCTTACATCGCGGAATACCCCGACCAGTAAACAGTATCAATTCCGGCCTGTGGGTCATCGACTTATCCCGCCCCAAGGTCGAAACATTTCCGGTTCCGGGTTCGAGGGCCAATCGCCTTCATTTTCACCTTGTGTCGATTGCATGTTGCGCAATTGCCAAAGCTTGATTATATCGCCGCCATCTCACACGCGGGCATCAGGCAACACATTTGCCAAACCGGTGGCCTTTATGGCTTCTCGCCCGCGGCGGACAAACCGGAGTTTTGATATGGCGCTTCCCGATTATTCGATGCGCCAGCTTTTGGAAGCTGGCGTGCATTTTGGTCACCAGACCCACCGCTGGAATCCGAAGATGTCAACGTACATCTTTGGCGACCGCAACGATATTCATATTCTCGATCTTGGCCAGACTGTCCCGATGCTGCACCGGGCACTGGAAGCGGTCAGCGAGACCGTTGCCGGTGGTGGCCGGATCCTTTTTGTCGGCACCAAGCGACAGGCTACCGATGTGATCGCGGAAGCAGCACGGCGATCAGCACAGTATTTTGTCAATGCGCGCTGGCTCGGCGGCATGCTGACAAACTGGAAGACGATTTCCAAATCGATCCAACGACTTCGGACGCTGGAGGAAATGCTGGATACAGGTGTTCAGGGCCTCACCAAGAAAGAACTTTTGTCGCTGACCCGCGAACGCAACAAGCTGGAGCGGGCACTCGGCGGGATCAAGGACATGGGCGGCCTGCCGGACCTGTTGTTCGTGATCGATACCAACAAGGAAGCGATCGCGATCAACGAGGCGCGCCGGCTGAAAATTCCGGTTGCGGCAATTATCGATACCAATTGTGATCCCGATGGCATCACCTTCCCGATACCGGGCAATGATGATGCAGGCCGGGCGATCGCGCTTTATTGTGATCTGATCGCCAAGGCTGCTCTTGATGGAATTTCACGCGGCCAGTCGGCTGCGGGCGTCGATGTTGGCGCTGCCGAAACCGCACCAATCGAAACCGAAATTGCGGCCGCGGCGGAAGCCGAAGCGCCAGTCGCTGAACCGGTTGTTGCCGAACCGGCCGCAGCCGAAACGGCTGAAACCAAGACGGCGGAACCGGTGGCTGAGGCAAGTGAGCCTGCTGCTGAAGCGGAAGCTGCATCGCCCGAGGCGGAAACTGCAGCGCCGGCGCCGACCGAAGAGGCGCCTGCCGATGCAAAAACCGCTGAAGCAGATACCGGCACGGCGGCGCTGTTTGCGGCACCGGATGGCGATGGCGATGATCTGAAGAAGATCAGTGGTGTTGGTCCGGTACTGGAGAGCAAATTGCATTCGTTGGGAATCAAGACCTATGCGCAAATTGCCGCGTTCAGTGCCGATGATGTCGCCAAGGTTGACGATGCCCTGAGTTTCAAGGGGCGGATCGAACGCGACGGCTGGATCGACCAGGCCAAGGCGCTGGTTGCCGGCAACGCTTCGCAGTGATCGGGATCACTCGGCCTGTTTGGGCTGGACGGATAATCCAATCGGATTGGCGTTTCAGTCGATCATCAAACAGGCCGGTTGAACAACGGGCCGTCTAATCCGCAGGATTGCCGATCGATACGCGACCAGATTGACACTTTGTCTTGTCCTGCAGGCGTCAGACACCGGCAGGCAGCGATCAACGAAAGAGGTGAATGATGACCATCACTGCACAGATGGTGAAAGACCTTCGCGAAAAAACCGGCGTTGGCATGATGGATTGCAAGCAGGCTCTGACCGAAAACAACGGCGATCTGGATGCGTCCATCGACTGGCTGCGCACCAAGGGATTGGCCAAGGCGGCCAAGAAATCCGCGCGGATAGCCGCTGAAGGGTTGATCGGTATCGCCGGCAGTGGCAACAAGGCCGCCATCATCGAGCTGAATTCCGAAACTGATTTTGTGGCACGCAATGACACGTTTCAGGCGTTGGTGAGCGACGTCGCGGCCTGTGCGGCGGCGACGGATGGCTCACTGGACGCGGTGTTGGCCACCAGTTTTGGCGACAGTGGCAAGTCGGTATCAGACACGATCACGGCGGCGGTTTCGACGATTGGCGAAAACATGTCGCTGCGCCGGACCGCGGCACTTGCCGTGGATGAAGGGATTGTTGCCAGCTACGTGCACTCGGCGATTGCGCCAGGCCTTGGCAAGATTGGCGTTCTGGTCGGCCTTGCTTCCAGCGGTTCAGCCGAGGTTCTGGAGCCGGTTGGCCGGCAGATTGCCATGCATGTGGCTGCCGCCAATCCCATGGCCCTGACGGTCGAGGATCTGGACGCCGATGCCGTTGCGCGCGAACGCGCGGTTTATTCCGAACAGGCACGGGCTTCCGGAAAACCGGAGCAGATCATCGAGAAGATGGTCGAGGGCCGCTTGCGGAAGTTTTACGAGGAAAGCGCTCTTCTCAAGCAGGCATTTGTTGTCGATGGCGAACGGACGATCGAAAAAGTCGTTGCCGATCTGTCGGACGCGGTCGGCGCGCCGGTCACGCTTGCCGGCTATGTCTGTTTCCGGCTTGGCGAAGGCGTTGAACGGCAGGAGAGCGATTTTGCCGCCGAAGTTGCAGCGGTTGCCGGCAAGGGCTGAGTGAACCGGCAGCCGGGGCTTGTTGCCCCGTCGCCTGCTACTGCCGAGCGGTTGTGATATGGGGACAAGGCGCATCTGAACAGGGCGCTGGCGTGACACGCCAGCGCCCTTGTCGTATGGCAAGGGCCAACAAGATAACTGACTGCGAAGTCGTTGCGGTCGCATAAGAACAGGCAGTTCATGACCAACCGTCCCAAACCCCGGCGCATCCTTTTGAAATTGTCGGGCGAGGCGCTTTTAGGCGACCAGTCATTCGGGATCGACGAGAAAGTCGTCAGTCGCCTTGCCGGTGATATCGCCAAGATCAGCCGAAACGGAACCGAAGTCGCCATTGTGATCGGTGGCGGCAATATATTCCGCGGTGTTGCCATTGCGGCGCAAGGCGGTGACCGGGTGACCGGCGACCATATGGGGATGTTGGCCACCGCAATGAATGCGCTGGCGATGGAAGCCGCTCTGGTGCGGGCCGGGCTTCACGCGGTAGCAATGTCGGCAGTAGCCATGCCGTCGATCTGTGAGACCTATGTGCACCGCCGGGCGGTCTGGCATATGGGGCAGGGGCGCGTGGTGGTTCTGGCCGGCGGTACTGGAAATCCCTATTTTACGACCGACAGCGGGGCGGCCTTGCGGGCACTGGAGCTTGAGTGTGATGCTTTGCTCAAAGGCACACAGGTCGATGGCGTCTATTCAGCTGATCCCAAAATCGACCCGAACGCGACCCGCTATGACCAGGTGAGCTATCATGAAGCCATATCCCGCGATCTGGCGGTGATGGATACGGCAGCCTTTGCTCTTGCCCGCGACAATGGCTTGCCGATAATTGTGTTTCGACTTGAAGATGAAAATGCGCTGGTCCGAATTGTCGGCGGCGAGGCGGTTGGTACGCTGGTGTCGTGATTGTGGATCGTTAGAATTCGCGATCCGGGGCGAAGCAAGACAGCAAACTGGCCGGTCAGGAAATTGAGGAAACGGCAATGAGTGACGAGGCGGTGGATTTCAAAGATCTGGAACGGCGCATGGATGGCGCGGTTTCCGTCCTGAAAACTGAATTATCAGGACTGCGTGGTGGCCGGGCGTCGGCAAGCCTTCTGGAGCCTATACAGGTCGATGCCTATGGCAGCCGTATGCCAATCAGCCAGCTTGGCAATGTCAGTGTACCTGAATCGCGCATGTTGTCGGTTCAGGTCTATGACGACGGACTGGTCGGTGCGGTTGAAAAGGCCATTCGCGATGCCGATCTCGGCCTCAATCCGATCGTGGAAGGCAGCCTCATGCGTATTCCGGTGCCAGAACTCAACGCCGAACGGCGGCAGGATATGGTCAAGGTCGCCCATAAATATACCGAGCAGGCGCGCATTGCCGTGCGCCATGTGCGGCGTGATGGCATGGACACGTTGAAGGCGCTGGAAAAAGAAGGGACGATCGGCGAGGACGAAAGCCGTAGCGAAAGCGATCGCATCCAAAAACTGACCGACGGGCTGATCACGGCCATTGATGATATTTTGGCCAGCAAGGAAGTGGAAATTACGCAAGTCTGAGCCTTGGCAACTTGCCCAGCGGGCTGGAACAGCCCCGTTTGGGTTGGAGCAACTCCGGTAAGCAAAAATAACAATGACAAGCCAACCAATAACTGAGGCTGCCGAGCCGGATGGACCACCGCCGCGCCATGTTGCCATTATCATGGACGGGAACGGCAGATGGGCAAAACAGCGTGGGTTGCCGCGCTATGAAGGGCACAGGCGGGGTGTCGATGTGCTGCGCAAAATCGTGCAGCATGCCGGCGAGCGGAGGATTAAATATCTGACCCTGTTCAGTTTCAGTTCTGAAAACTGGACGCGGCCTGAATCGGAAATTCGAGATCTGTTCAATCTATTGCGGCGGTTCGTCAAAAACGATCTGGCCGACCTTGCGCGGAACAATGTCCATATCACTGTCATCGGTGCACGGGCTGGCCTGCCAGCCGATATTGCCGGCCTGATCGACAAGGCCGAGGTAGACACAAGCGACAATGATGGATTGAAGTTGATTGTCGCCTTTAATTACGGCGCGCGGGACGAGATTGTGCGCGCAGTGCAACGTCTGGCGGCACGGGTTGCCGCTGGCGATCTGGCGCCAGAGGAAATCGATATCGATCTGATGTCCGATGCCATGGATACGGCCGGCGTTCCTGATCCTGATCTGGTGATCCGCACATCGGGCGAACAGCGGATCAGTAATTTCCTGTTGTGGCAGTCGGCCTATTCGGAATTTGTTTTTGTGTCGGGATACTGGCCAGACTTCGATGAACGCGAATTTGACGCCGCGGTGAGCGAATACAGCCGGCGGGAGCGTCGGTACGGGGCAGTCGGTGGCTGATGGCTGATCGGGCGGAGCCTATGAAAGGCCGCAGCAATCTCACTATCCGTATCGCTTCGGCTCTGGTTCTGGTGCCGTTGGCGATCGCTGGTGCTTGGCAGGGCGGTATTTATTTTCTTGTTCTGGTGATCGTTATCGCAATTGCAAGCTGGGCAGAATGGAGCCGGATTACGGGCTGTTGCGGGGCCGGGTTAGTCCGATTACTGCCAGTGGCCTTCATTGTCCTGGCCTTGATCGGAGGCTATTTCAGCAATTTGACAGGGGTGATAACCGCTATCGGAGCGGCGTTGCTGGCTGCCGCATTCGGTGCAGTTCAGGCGGGCAGGGCGAATGGCGCCGCGCCGCCGGTTACCTGGGCAATCTCAGGCGTCGCCTATATCGCTCTGCCCTGTCTGTCGCTTGTCCTGATGCGCGGCGACCTGTCATCGGGCTTGTCGGCGATCCTTTTGCTTTTCCTATGCGTGTGGGCGACCGATACGTTTGCCTATTTCGGTGGCCGGTTGATCGGCGGGCCGAAATTGTGGCCGGCCGTCTCGCCGAAAAAGACGGTTTCCGGTGCACTATCGGGTTTGGCCGGGGCGGTGGTTGTCGCCGGTATCTGCGCATCGTTTCTCACCGGTCTGGCCCTGGGCATGACGCTGGTGCTTGGTGGGCTTTATTCGATTGCCGGCCAACTGGGCGATTTGTTTGAGAGCGCTGTCAAGCGACGCTTTGGCGTCAAGGATTCCGGGCAGGTCATTCCCGGTCATGGCGGTGTACTGGACCGGGTCGATGGCCTGTTCGGCGCCGCCGCGGCCGGCCTGTTGATCTGGATCGCCAATGGTGGCGCCATGCCCTTGTCCGGCTGGGGTGCGATGGCCTGGATGCCGATCCGACCGGGTACGGCGCTGCTGTGACCCCGCGCACCGTCACGATATTGGGCGCGACCGGGTCCATTGGCATCAGCACCGCCGATGTCATCGCCGCGCAGGACGGGCATTATCAGGTCGAGGCAGTGACGGCGCGCCGTGACGTGGCGGGCCTTGCGGCCACCGCCCGCCGATTGGGCGCAAAACAGGCGGTCCTTGCCGATGAGGCCGGGCTGGCGGATCTGCGGGCAGCGCTGGCGGACACCGACATTGCCTGCCATGGCGGGACAAATGCACTGTGCGAGGCAGCATCAGTACCTGTCGATATTGTTATGGCAGCGATTGTTGGTGCTGCCGGCGTGTTGCCGACAGCGGCGGCGATTGCCGCGGGCAATGACGTGGCGCTGGCCAACAAGGAATGCCTGACCTGTGCCGGCGCACCGTTCATGGCGCAGGTGAAGCAGAAAAACGTGCGGATCCTGCCGGTCGATTCAGAACACAATGCCTTGTTCCGCCTTCTTGAGAACAAAATGTCACAAGATATTGAAAAATATACGATAACTGCGTCTGGAGGCCCGTTTCTTTCTTTCGAGGCGGCGCGACTGGACAGCGTTACACCATCGCAGGCCTTGGCCCATCCGGTGTGGTCGATGGGCCGCAAGATCAGTGTCGATTCGGCGACGTTGATGAACAAGGGCCTGGAATTGATCGAGGCGCACCATTTGTTTGATATCGCGCCTGACCGGCTGGAAGTGCTGATTCATCCAACTTCACTGGTGCACGCCATGGTGACGTACACCGATGGGTCGATCCATGCGGAAATGGGCGCGCCGGACATGCGCCGGCCCATTGCCCATTGTCTGGCCTGGCCCAACGGTTCGACAATGGCGCATCCGGCGCTCGATCTTGCCGCTGTCGGGGCACTGGAATTCTTTGCGCCGGACCATGACCGGTTTCCCGCGCTCGGTGTCGCGCAATCGGCGCTGGCTAGTGCAAAAGGCGCACCAACTGTGGTCAATGCCGCTAACGAGATCGCAGTTGAGGCATTCTTAACCGGAAAGATTGCATTTACCGGGATCGCGACGGTCGCAACCCGAACCTGGCGCGAGGCAGAACAGTGCGGTCTGATGGGGAACCCGGGAACAATTGACGATGCCTTGTTGCTCGATCAGGCAGCGCGGCAAATCGCGAAAAACGGCTTGAAATTGTGGCACAATGCGCCGATGTGATCGGCTGGTGATTACCAGCGGAATTGAATCTTTGTTTGGTGCGGGATAATGGCTTGAACCATGATGGAAATTATAAGCGCACCTTTTGACCTGATCATCGGCTATGTGCTGCCGGCGCTGGCTGTGCTGACGGTCGTGGTGTTTTTCCACGAACTGGGCCATTTCCAGGTGGCGCGCTGGTGCGGTGTGCGGGTGGATGCGTTTTCTATCGGATTTGGCCGGGAACTGTTCGGATTTCACGATCGTCACGGAACCCGCTGGAAAATCAGCGCAATTCCGCTTGGCGGCTATGTCAAATTTACCGGTGACATGAACGCGGCCAGCCTGCCGGACGCTGAATCGATGGCGGCAGTGCCGGTGGCGGAACGCACCGGCCTGTTTTTTTACGCGGCACTATGGAAACGGGCGGCCATCGTCGTTGCCGGGCCGGTCGCCAATTTCATTTTGGCCATCATCATATTTGGCGTGTTGTTTTCGGTTATCGGACGTCCGGTTTCGGTGCCCAAGGTCGATTCGGTCGTGGCGGGCAGTGCAGCGGAAAAGGCCGGATTCCAGGCTGGCGACATTGTGACAGCGATCGACGGCAGTAACATCGGCTCGTTCAGCGATATCCAGCGCACGGTGATGCTGGCGGCTGGCGATGAGTTACAGATCGAAATTACCCGTAGCGGCAATCCGCTGACGCTTCTGGCAACGCCCGAACGCCGCGAAATGGATGACGGCTTTGGCGGCACCCAGCGGATCGGGGTTTTGGGCATTTCGCGCAGCATCGAGCCGGGGGATATCGTCTATCAGACCTATACGCCGCTTGCCGCTGTCGGCGAAGGGATGCGTGAAACCTGGACCATTATCGAACGCACGATGACATACATCAAACGGCTGTTTTCAGGCCGGGAGACCGCCGATCAACTGAGCGGTCCACTACGGGTTGCGCAGGTTTCGGGGATTGTCGCCGAACAGGGCGGGCTTACCGGTCTAATCCATCTGGCGTCCATTCTTTCGGTCAGTATCGGCCTGTTGAATCTGTTCCCGGTGCCGATGCTGGATGGAGGTCACCTGGTGTTTTATCTGATCGAGGCGTTGCGGGGGCGGCCGCTCAGCCAGAAAGCTCAGGATGTCGGCTTTCGGATCGGCCTTGCTTTGGTCATTATGTTGTTCGTTTTTGTAACGTTCAATGACATTGTCAAACTGGCTGGAATTTGAGAAAGTGGCGCAATAGCAACGGAAATTTGAATTTCGGGGACGAGACGCTGCTATGCGGTTGAAAGAATTGAAAAACCCTGCAATATCCAGAATCACAGCACTGTGAAGCTGCAAAACCCGACATGGGCGGGTAAGGCGAACTAGGGACCGGGCATTTCGGCACATGATCAACGGGTATCATAGCGTTAGGTGGGATTTTCTGCGGCATCGGCTAGGGCGGGTGTGCGCGGTGTTTGCGTTGGCCGTTGCCGGGCTCGTGGCGACCCCACAATCAGGACTGATCGGCAAGGCGGAAGCAGCCGTTGTCAGTCGTATCGACGTTGAAGGCAATCAGCGTGTCGATGATGAAACGGTTCGCGCCTACGTGACGATACGGGCGGGGCGGAGTTTTTCGGCAGAAGATGTCGATGAATCACTCAAAGCATTGTTTGAAACCGGCCTGTTTGCCGATGTGCGCATGGCGCAGCGGACAAGTGTTCTGATCATCACGGTGGTTGAAAACCCGATCATCGACAAGGTCGTGTTTGAGGGCAATAAAAAATACAAGGATGACCAGCTGGGCGGCGCATTGCAGTCGCAGGCCCGCGGCATCTATACGCAGTCGGTTGTGCAAAGTGACACGCAGCGGCTGCTGGAATTCTACCGGCGCTCGGGGCGTTTCCAAGCTTCTGTCGAACCACAAATAATCAATTTGAATGCCAACCGGGTGATTTTGGTCTTCGTCGTCAAAGAAGGGCCGGAGACACTCGTTGCCCGGATCAATTTCATCGGCAATCAGCGCTATAGCGACGGTAAACTTCGTGACCTGATCGCAACGCGCCAGACCGGCCCTCTTGGCATCTTCAATTGGTTCCGCAACACGGATACATACGATCCGGACCGGCTAGCCGCCGATGAAGAGAAAATCAGACGGTTTTACCTGGAACGCGGTTATGCCGATATCGAGATCATTTCGACTGTCGCCGATCTGGACATTGAGCGGAATATTTTCTTCGTAACCATCACGATTGAGGAAGGGCAGCGCTACAAGTTCGGTACGATCGAGGTGGATTCGGCCATTCCCGGCGTAGATCCTGAATATCTGCGCCGAAAAGTGACGGCGCGCGAAGGCGCCTGGTATTCCAGCCGCCGGGTCGAAGAATCGCTTGAAGAGATCACCATTGAACTGGCCGGCACGGGCTATGCCTTTGCGCAAGTGCGGCCGCGGATTGACCGGGATTCGGTCGAGGGCATAATCCACATAACGATGGTCGTGGATGAAGGTACGCGCGCCTATATCGAGCGGATCGAAATTCGCGGCAACACCCGGACCCGTGATTATGTGATCCGGCGCGAGTTCGAAATTTCCGAGGGCGATGCCTATAACCGGGTGCTGATCGATCAGGCTGAGCGGCGGCTGCGCGGCTTGGGCTTTTTCAAGGAAATTCGCATCACTATCGAGCGGGGTACGGCGCCAGACCGGGTGTTCGTTATTGTTGCAGTTGAAGAGCAGCCGACCGGTGAATTCTCGTTTGGTGCGGGCTATTCGACCAACGATGGTATTGTCGGCGATATCTCCGTTACCGAGCGCAACTTCCTGGGTCGGGGCTATGCTGTGCGACTGGCGGTGGGTGGTGGTGACAGTTCGCGGACATACGAGTTTGGCTGGACCGACCCGATGTTTCTTGGACGGCCAATTTCTGCCGGATTTAATATCTACCGCAAGGATTTTGACGAAAACGACTACCGGGATTATTCCAATGTGTCGACTGGTGGCGGTTTAAGACTTGGCTTCCCGATCACGCAGAATGTGGCGTTCACAGTCGGATATAATATCGAGCAGCAGGAAATCGATGTTGCCGGCTGGGTGCCGCCAGTGTCGGGGGGGAATCCTTGTCCGGGTGGTGTATCCAACTCAATTTGCGCGTCGGCAGGTGAATATTTGATTTCATCGGGGAGTTATTCCCTGATCTACGATTCCATCGATGACAAGCGCAATCCACGTGAAGGAATTTTTGCACGCTTCACGCAGACAATTGCAGGCCTTGGTGGCGATGTGAACTATCTCCGCTCCGAGGCGACAGCGTCCTATTATCGTACGCTGCTTGCCGATCATGATGTTATCGGCTTCGTCAAGGTGAAGGGTGCGCACATGACGGGCTGGGGCGGGCAAACGGTGCGGTTGGCCGACGGTCTGTTCAGGGGTGGTGAGTCAGTCCGCGGGTTTGAGAGTTCCGGCTTTGGTCCGCGCGACTTGTTGACCGGCGATGCGTTGGGTGGCAAAATATTCGTATCTGGCACGGCCGAAGTGCAGTTTCCGATCCCGGTCCTGCCGCGTGAAATCGGTATTCGAGGTGCGGTCTTTGCCGACGCGGGAACCCTGTATGAAACCGATGCCGGAAGTACTCCTGGTGTTGTTGTTCTGGACTCCAATTCGCTGCGTTCGTCAATCGGTGGATCAATCCTGTGGGCGTCGCCGATGGGACCGATCCGGGCTGATTTTGCCTATGTTCTGTCCTCCGAGAGCTACGACCAGGAACAGATGTTCCGGATTGGCGGCCAGGGCAATTTCTAGGCCGCTGCCTTTCACGACGGTGTCTTAGCGGCAATGAGGCCAACACAGCTGCCTGCGATGGAAAATGTCCGATTTTTTAGGCCGGTGTGTAGCCTGCAGCTTGGCGAAGTTGCGCGGATCTCGGGATCACAGCTGGTGCGTGGCGAAGCGGATGCGGTAATCACAAATTGCGCTGCGGCGGATACCGCAACCAGCGGCGATCTGACATTCCTGGACAGTTCCCGCTATTTGCATGCGCTGAAGTCCAGCCGGGCTGCCGCCTGTCTGTGCCGTGAGCATCATGTGGATACGGTTCCTGGTGCCATTGCGGTTCTGGTTACCGATCAGCCTAGCGCGGCCTATGCCCGCGTTGTCCGGCATCTTTATCCCGATGCCATAGCACCGCGCGGATTTTACGATCTGGCAGGATCGGAATTTTCGATCGACGGTATCGTGCATCCGACGGCGACAATCGAAGACAGCGTTCGGATAGAACCTGGCGCAGTAGTCGGGGCCGGTGCAATAATTGGACGCGGAACAGTGATTTGCGCCTCTTGCGTTGTCGGCTCTGGCGTTTCGATTGGCCGGGATTGTGTGATCGGCGCAAACACCACTGTGCAATGTTCGATCATCGGTGACCGGGTGATCATTCACCCGGGCGTATGCATCGGACAGGACGGATTTGGCTTTCAGTCCAGTGCTGCCGGTCATGACAAAACACCGCAGATCGGCCGCGTGATTATCCAGGATGACGTCGAAATTGGCGCGGGGTGCACTGTTGATCGCGGCGCCAACCGGGACACGATAATTGGCGAAGGCAGCAAACTGGATAATCAGGTGCAGATTGGGCACAATGTTGTTGTTGGTCGCCACTGTCTGCTGGTATCGCAAGTCGGAATATCGGGTTCGTCGACACTGGGAGATTTTGTGGCAATCGGTGGCCAGAGCGGTGTGAACGGTCATGTGCATATCGGTGACGGTGCGCAGATCGCCGCGGTGAGTACGGTTCATGGCGATGTTCCTGCCGGTGCGCGGTGGGGCGGCACGCCGGCACGGCCGGTGAAGGAATGGTTGCGGGAAATTACGATGTTGCGCCGAATGGCCAAACCGAATTATCCGGCACAGAAATCGAAAGACGCGCAACAGGTGGGCGGGCAAGGCGGCAAGGAATGACTGAAGGGGATTCAACCCGATCGACAGCAGAAATTTTGGAGATCATGGCGGCACTGCCTCATCGCTATCCATTCTTGATGATCGACCGGATAATCGAGATCAACGGTGGCGAGTCGTGCATCGGTGTGAAAAACGTCACGATCAACGAGCCGCATTTTCAAGGGCACTTTCCGTCAAATCCCGTGATGCCGGGCGTTCTTCTGATCGAGGGGATGGCGCAGACCGCCGGCGCCTTGTGTATTATGGCGGCAGATGCCGGACACGCCAAGCTTGTCTATTTCCTGACCATTGACAATGCAAAATTCCGGCACCCGGTGGTGCCGGGTGATGTTGTTCATTTTCACGTAAAGCGGTTGCACAATCGCAGAAGTATCTGGAAATATTCAGCCGAGGCAATTGTTGACGAGAAGAAGGTGGCCGAGGCTGTCGTGTGCGCTATGATGGCGGATCCGCCCAGTGCCTGAAGTTCATTCCACCGCAATTGTCGATGACAATGCGCAACTTCACGACACGGTTCAGATCGGCCCGTATTGCGTGGTCGGCGCCAATGTCAAACTGGGCGATGGTGTGCGTGTCGGCGCCCATGTTGTGATTGATGGACATACGGACATTGGCAGCGGGACGGAGATTTTCTCCTTTGCCTGTGTAGGGTCGGCGCCACAGCATCGGGCGTATCGCGGCGAACCGACCCGTCTGGAGATCGGCCGGAATTGTGTCATTCGGGAATATGCCACGCTCAATCCGGGCACGGTGGATGGCCGTCAGATCACAACAATCGGCGACAATTGTCTGCTGATGATCGGTGCGCATGTGGCCCATGATTGTAAGGTGGGCGACGACGTCATTTTGACAAACAATGCAACACTTGGCGGCCACTGCGATGTTGGCGACCGGGTTATTATTGGAGGACTGGCGGGCGCGCATCAATTTGTTCGATTGGGCGAACTTTGTTTTGTCGGTGGGGTCACGCCCATCATGGAAGATGTCATTCCATTCGGATCGGTACTTGGAAACCGGGCCTATCTTGGCGGTCTCAACATCGTTGGACTAAAGCGGGCTGGTTATTCCCGCGAAGATATCCACGCTTTACGCCGGGCCTATCGCTTGCTGTTTGCCCAGGAAGGCACGTTGCGGGAACGGGTCGAAGATGTTGCTGACGAATTCGCCGACGATCTCAATGTCGGAAAAATCATTTCGTTTATCCGGGCTAAATCTGAGCGAAAACTGTGTACGCCACGGGGCGCCAGAATGCTTTAGGCGGTAATGGCGAACTGGGATTATCGACGCGCCATGTCGCGACCGGCGATAGGATGCCTAATCACATCTGACACAACGACTATCATTGCCACGCATTCTTCAAGAAACGGCGTAATATCATTGTCGCGGCCGGTCCAAATGCCAAAAGTGGCGCGGCCCGACGGCCCTCAATTCCGGTTTGAGATCGGCACATAGTCGCGCTGCTCTGAACCGGAATACAATTGCCGGGGTCGTCCAATGCGCTGGCTCGGATCCTCGACCATTTCCTTCCACTGGGCGATCCAGCCGACGGTGCGGGCAACTGCGAACAGCACCGTGAACATATTGGTCTGGAAACCGAGCGCTTTCAGCGTGATGCCGGAATAGAAATCGATGTTCGGATAGAGTTTTTTCTCGATAAAATATTCATCGGTCAGTGCAATCCGCTCCAGCTCCAGGGCAACGTCCAGGAGGGGATCATCGGTAATACCCAGTTCGGCAAGGACTTCGTGGGTGGTTTTCTGCATGATCCGGGCGCGCGGGTCGTAGTGTTTGTAGACCCGATGGCCAAAACCCATGAGCCGGAAAGGATCGTCGCGATCTTTGGCCCGGTCGATAAACTCCGGAATTCGATCAACTGTGCCAATTTCACCGAGCATGCCGAGGGCAGCTTCGTTGGCGCCGCCGTGGGCCGGGCCCCACAGGCAGGCGATGCCGGCGGCAATACAGGCGAACGGATTGGCGCCCGACGAGCCGGCAAGGCGCACCGTCGACGTTGAGGCGTTCTGTTCGTGGTCGGCATGGAGGATGAAAATCCTGTCCATGGCGCGGGCCAGAACCGGATTGACTTCGTATTTCTCGCACGGCACCGCAAAACACATGCGCAGGAAATTGGAGGCGTAGTCGAGATCATTTTCGGGGTAAACGAAGGGCTGGCCGATGGAATATTTATAGGCCATTGCGGCGATCGTCGGCATTTTGGCGATCATGCGCAGCGATGCGACCATCCGCTGGTAAGGATCGGAGATATCGGTGGAATCGTGGTAAAAAGCCGACAGCGCGCCCACGACTCCAACCATAATGGCCATTGGATGGGCATCGCGGCGGAAGCCGGTAAAGAACCGCGAGACCTGCTCGTGGATCATGGTGTGGCGTGTAACCCGGTTGTCGAAATCGCGTTTCTGGGCGTCGGTCGGCAGGGCGCCATACAGGAGGAGATAACAGGTCTCCAGAAAATCACCGTGTTCGGCAAGCTGTTCGATCGGAAATCCGCGATAAAGGAGCGTTCCCTCATCGCCATCGATATAGGTGATCTTGGATTCGCACGACGCCGTCGACGTGAATCCGGGATCGTAGGTAAATCGCCCCGTCTTGGCATATAGCGGCGAGATATCGATTACTGACGGGCCAATTTTGCCGTCAATGACATCAAAATCCCAACTTTCATTTCCGATTGTCAACTTGGCTTGCCGCGGGTCCATGCGTTCTCCCCTAACTCGTTTCAATATCTGAAAATGGAACGGCCAGCGCTGGCCAATCCCGTTCCGCAGGCCTGATAAAGCGCGGCATCAACCGGGGCTGCCGGTCCGCCCAGCTACCCTGATTTCGTGGTGTGTGCGTAGCATTTTTTTGCACTGCACATCAAGGAGTGCAGCGCAGCTGCGACGATCAGTCAGCCTGATCAATTGGGGCGTTCACCGGCACGATCGGCGGTTTGATCAGTAATCCGCGCCAGGCTTTCCTCCCGCTCCAATGCAACCAGTACATCGAAGATTCCCGGTGACCGGGTCGTACCGGTCAGGGCGCAGCGAAGCGGCTGGGCTATGGCACCCAGTTTCACGGCAGAACTTTCGGCATACTGGCGAACGGTGCTCTCCAGATCAGATGCCGTCCAAGGGGAATTGGCCAACGGTCCGGCCAATCCTGCAAGAAGCCGGCGGGCATCCGGCGTCAGGATTGCCGCAGCCTTTTCGTCCAGTGCAAGGGGGCGCTCGGCAACGGCAAAGCGCGCCGCATCGGCCAGTTCGACAAGGGTTTTCGCCCGCTCTTTCAAGCCGGGCATCAGGGCCAGCAGGCGCTGCCGATTTCGCTCGGTCATTTGCCCCTCATAGGCGTTTGCATGTTCGCTGTACGGCAAAATTGCCGCAAGGGCTGTCAACAGGTCCTGGTCATCACTCTGGCGCATATAATGGGCATTGAGACTGGCCAATTTGTCGAAATCGAACCGCGCGGCGGCCTTGCCGATCTGGGGCAAATCAAACCAGGAGATTGCCTGCTCGGTTGAAAAGATTTCGTCATCGCCATGAGCCCAACCCAGGCGTGAGAGATAATTGCGCAGTGCTGCCGGCAAATAACCCATCGCCCGGTAGGCTTCGACACCCAGTGCACCGTGGCGCTTTGACAGTTTGGCGCCATCGGGGCCATGGATCAGGGGAATGTGGGCAAAGATCGGAACGGACCAGTCAAGGGCGTCATAAAGAATTGTCTGACGGGCCGCATTGGTCAGGTGATCATCGCCACGAATGATGTGGGTCACGCCCATGTAATGATCATCGGCGACGACCGCCAGCATGTATGTTGGCGTGCCATCGGACCGCAGAATTACAAAATCATCCAGATCCTTGTTGGGGAACCGGATGCGGCCTTGAACCTGGTCATCGACTTGCGTGTCACCGTCGCTCTGTGACTTGATGCGCACGACAGGTTCGACGCCGGCCGGTGCATCAGACGGATCGCGGTCGCGCCAGCGCCCGTCATAACGCGGTGGCCGGCCTTCGGCGCGCGCGGTTTCGCGCATTTCGGTGAGTTCTTCAGGGGTGGTGTAACAGCGATAGGCCCGTCCGCTCTCCAGCAGCGACATGGCGATATCTCGATGCCGGCCTGCACTGGAAAACTGGGAAACCGGCTCGCCATCCCAATCCAGACCGAGCCAACGCAGGCCGTCGAGAATGGCCGTCACGGCGTCATCGGAAGACCGGGCGCGATCGGTATCCTCGATGCGCAGCAGCATTTTGCCACCGGTGTGGCGGGCATAAAGCCAGTTGAACAATGCCGTGCGGGCGCCGCCGATATGCAGGAAACCGGTGGGCGAGGGCGCAAAACGGGTAATGACGGGATCGGGCATTGGAACGACCTTGGTCCTGATGGTGTTTCCGGCGAAAATACTGGCGGGAGACGGAACGGCGTGCGGTGTGTAGCATAGGGATTGCAGCACGCAAGCAATGTGGCGGTTTATCGTGCAGGATGACCAACATCCCTCAACGTCAACGGACCCGGACAAGGGTGATCTGACAATCAAGCCGTCTGGCGATGACGGTTATGAACAAGGTGGTATTTCCTCCGCAAATTTTTGGGAGTGGGCAAAGGGTCGCCGCGCATTCTCCGGTCCGCAATTTATCCGAACGGTCGGTTGGTGGCTTTCGGGACTGGCTGGCCGGATAGCCAATCTGTTTGCTGGCGAACTTGACCAGAGACGCGGATTTTTGTGGGCACCGGTGCTGATCGGCATTGGCATCGGCTTATACTTTTCCCTGCCGCGCGAACCGCTGGGCTTCGCCATCTACGGGGTGACACTGATTGTCGGCGGATTTGCTATTTTGCGCCGGTGGCGCGTCCAGACCGCCGGTATACTGACAGTGTGCGCTTGTCTGTTGCTCGGCATGAGCCTGGCGAAAATGCGGGTCGAGCGGCTTGGCGCGCCGATGCTGGCGCGATCGGTAACCACGATGGTGACCGGGCGGGTTGCGTCCGCCGATATCCGGTCGGGCCGCCGGCCGCGGGTTATCCTGGATGATATTTCGGTCGAGCAGTTGCCGGTTGCGGCAACACCGGCGCGGATACGCATTTCGTTCGGCGGCCAACAGGCCATGCCGGATATTGGCGACACGATTACGGTGCGGGCCCGTATCGGCCCGGTTCCCGGATCGGCGGCGCCGGGAGATTATGATCCGCGCCGTTCGGCGTATTTTGACGGGCTTGGCGGTTCCGGTTTTGCGCTGGGACGCTGGCAGGTGAACGATCGGCAAGCCGGGAATTGGCGGGCCGGTGCGCAGGCCAAGGTTGCCATCGACAAAGTTCGCAGCGCCATCGTTGCGCGGTTGCTTGCTGCGCTGCCGGGCGATGGTGGCGCTGTCGCTGCGGCGCTTCTGGTCGGCGAGCGGGGACATCTGCCAGAAACCGTGATCGTCGATTTACGAAATGCCGGTTTGGCCCATCTTCTGGCGATTTCGGGATTGCACATGGGACTGGTGGCCGGCGCAATGTTCGCTGCCCTGCGCGGGATGTTTGCATTGTCCGCAACCTTGACGCTGACCCGTCCCATCCGAAAATGGACCGCGGTCGGAGCGCTTGTTACCGGTTTCGCCTATCTTTTGATATCCGGCGGCAATGTCGCGACAATCCGGGCGTTTGTTATGGCTGCGATCCTGTTTGGGGCCATTCTCGTCGATCGACCGGCATTGTCATTACGCAATCTGGCTATCGCCGCGATACTGGTCCTGCTGATGGCGCCCGAAAGTGTGGCTGAGCCGGGATTTCAGATGTCGTTTGCCGCCGCCGCGGCGCTTATTGCGGTCTGGGAGAACTGGCACAGCCGAGCGCATGAC
>CAXMRP010000014.1:0-35829 GCA_964196155.1 uncultured Polyangiaceae bacterium | reverse complement strand
CTTGCGCCCCGCATTCGATTTGCGCTGCTCGCGTCGATGACGCCAAACCGCCTCAAGACGAGATCGGAAATCCTCCCAGGCAACAACCGCATCGATCTTCAAAAGAGGGTCGTTCTTGGCGTCGAGACCCGCATAGCGGTTAGAAACATCGAAAAATCCCATCTGACCCATCACCGATCCCCCGATTCATGCAATCCTGTACCCGGACTCTACTCCATCACCGTTCGGCGTGGGCGGACATTCAGATTTTTAGAGGTGCCCCGATGTCAGAGATCGGAATCGAGGCACGCGAGGACATCAATTGCCCCATTTTTTCCAAGGTAAAATCGTTTGCCCAGTCGCTTCAGAAAATGTTCTCGCGACTGCTTAGCAATATTACGAATTTCGGCCTTTGAATTTGGAGTCGCAGAATTATTCATCATTATTTCCTGTTCCGCAGTAACCGATCCCCTTTCTGCCGTAGTAATCAGCTAGCTGTAGTGGCATCTGATGCCAGTATGATATTGGCTGTTCCCCTAACTACACCCGCTCGTGCTCCCACAAGTGTCACACTTCAAACACGTGCCATTCCGCACCATGGTAAAATTCCCGCATTCCGAGCAGTTTTCGCCCTCATAGCCCTTCATCCGCGCCGCCGCGATCTGCTGTGCTTTACCCGGTGCTTTTACGGACTTGGTTTCCGGCGCGGCCTCGGCCGTCTCTGCTTCTGTCAGTTCCGGGGCGGGCTCCAGCGCCGGGGCGTTGGCGGCATAGCCCGCCGGTTCCCGGTCAAGCGTTGCGTCCGGTTCCACGTCGGCGTTAAGCGCCGCGGCAATCGCCGCCACGTCGCCGGCCTTGACTGCGGTCATCGGCGTGACGTTGGAGCCGGCAGTCGGCCCGCTATCGCCACCCGATCCACCCGGTCCTCCCCGGCCCTTGCCGAACAGCGGCAGTTGCGGTTCCGCCCGCATCAACCCGCGCGACACCGGCACCGGCCGGCCTTCCTCAACCCCGCCACCGATCGTCGTTGCGCCGATATCTTCCGGCGAGACATGGGCCAGGTCATCGCGGTCGAGATAGGAGATCGCCAGCTCGCGGAACACATAGTCGAGGATCGAGGTGGCGTTCTTGATCGCCGCGTTGCCCATCACCATGCCCGCCGGCTCAAACCGGGTGAAGGTGAAGGCCTCGACATAGCGGTCCAGCGGCACGCCATATTGCAGGCCGAGCGAAATCGCGATGGCGAAATTGTTCATCATTGCCCTGAAGGCAGCGCCCTCCTTGTGCATGTCGATGAAGATCTCGCCCAGTCGCCCGTCATCATATTCGCCGGTGTGCAGATAGACCTTGTGGCCGCCGACAATGGCTTTTTGCGTATAACCCTTGCGCCGTCCGGGCAGCTTTTCGCGCTCGCGCACGTTGCGCTCAATGATCCGCTCGATGATCTTTTCCGTGATCTTTTCGGCAATCACCGGGGCAGCGGCAGCCGCCGGCATGGCGGCAATCGCCTCGGCCGCCTCATCGGCATCCTCGTCATCGTCGGCGATCAGCGATGCGTTGAGCGGTTGCGACAGTTTCGAGCCGTCGCGGTAGAGCGCATTGGCCTTCAGCGCCATTTTCCACGAGCGCTGATAGGCCGCCGAGCAATCGGCGATCGTTGCCGTGTTGGGCATGTTGATGGTCTTGGAAATGGCCCCCGAAATGAACGGCTGGGCCGCCGCCATCATGTCGATATGGGCGTTGACTGATAAATAGCGCTTGCCGATGCGCCCGCAGGCATTGGCGCAATCGAACACCGGCAGATGCGCGTCCTTGAGACCCGGCGCGCCTTCCAGCGTCATCGCCCCGCAGCAATGAAGATTGGCCGCATTGATATCGGTTTGCGAAAAGCCCAGCGCCGCCAGCATGTCGAACGTCGGATTATTCAGCTGCTCGTCGGTGAAGCCCAGAGTGTCACGGCAGAATTCCTCGCCCAGCGAATACTGGTTGAAGGCGAACTTGATATCGAAGGCCGAGGCAAGGCCGGCTTCAAGGGCAGTGAGTTTTTCAACCGTAAAACCCTTGTTCGCCAGCGCCTTGTGGTCGATCCCCGGCGCATTGTTCAGCGTGCCATGGCCAACCGCATAATCGATGATCGCCTTGGTCTGCGCCTCGTCATAGCCGAGCGTGTCCAGCGCTTCGGGCACGGCGCGGTTGATGATCTTGAAATAACCGCCGCCAGCGAGTTTTTTGAATTTCACCAGCGCGAAATCCGGCTCGATGCCCGTCGTGTCGCAATCCATCACCAGCCCGATGGTGCCGGTGGGTGCAATCACCGTGGACTGGGCGTTGCGATAGCCATGGGCCTGACCCAGCGACAAGGCATTGTCCCAGGCCGCAACGGCGCGGGCAATCAAGTTTTCGCCATTTGTCCCGAGCGAGCGGCAGGCGTCATGGTCCAGCGGCACCGGCGATGTCGCCAGTTCCTCATAGCCATCGCCAATCCCGTCGGCAGCGCGCTTGTGGTTGCGCATCACCCGCAGCATGTGCGCCGAATTACGCTCATAGTCGGGGAAGGGGCCGTGCTCGCGCGCCATTTCGGCAGACGTGGAATAGGCCACACCGGTCATGATCGCGGTGATCGCCCCGCCCATCGCCCTTCCTTCAGGCGAATCATAGGGGATGCCGCCGGTCATCAGCAGCCCGCCAATATTGGCATAGCCCAGCCCCAGCGTGCGGTATTCGTAGGAGAGTTTGGCAATGGCTTTCGACGGGAACTGCGCCATCAGCACCGAGATTTCCAGAACCACGGTCCACAGCCGCGTGGCATGTTCAAACGCCGCCGTGTCGAAGTTTTTCGCCTCGTCGCGGAATTGCATAAGGTTCAGCGAGGCCAGATTGCACGCCGTGTCATCGAGGAACATATATTCCGAGCACGGATTGGAGGCGTTGATCGGCCCCGCCGCCGGGCAGGTGTGCCAGTCATTGACCGTGGTGTGATACTGGATACCCGGATCGGCGCTGGCCCACGCGGCATAGCTCACCTGGTCCCACAATTCGCGCGCCCGCACGGTCTTCACCGGCTTTTTCGAAATGCGCCCGATCAGATCCCAGTCGCGGTCTTCTTCCACCGCGTTGAGAAAATCGTCGGTGACCCGCACCGAATTGTTGGAGTTCTGGCCCGAGACGGTGAGATACGCATCTGAATCCCAGTCCGTGTCGTAGGTCTTGAACTCCAGATCGCGAAAACCCTGACGGGCAAACTGAATGACCCGGCTGACATAGTTTTCCGGTACCTGGTTCTTTTTGGCCGCCCGCACTTCGCGCTTCAGCGCCGGGTTCTTGTTGGCGTCAAAACAGTCGTCGCCCGGACCTTCGCAATTGACGCAGGCCTTCATGATCGCCGACAGGTGCCGGGCCACAATCTTCGAGCCGGTGACGAGCGCTGCAACCTTTTGCTCCTCGGTCACCTTCCAGTTGATGTAATCCTCGATATCGGGATGGTCGATATCGACGACGACCATCTTGGCCGCTCGCCGGGTGGTGCCGCCCGACTTGATGGCGCCGGCCGCCCGGTCGCCGATCTTCAAAAAGCTCATCAGGCCGGAGGATTTGCCGCCACCCGACAGTTTTTCGCCCGAGCCGCGCAGGCGCGAGAAATTCGAGCCCGTGCCGGAACCATATTTGAACAGCCGCGCCTCGCGCACCCACAGGTCCATGATGCCGCCATCATTGACCAGATCGTCGGACACCGACTGGATGAAACAGGCGTGGGGCTGGGGATGCTCGTAAGCGGTCTTGGATTTCACCAGTTTGCCGGTTTCAAAATCGACATAATAGTGGCCCTGGCTCGGGCCATCGATGCCATAGGCCCAGTGCAGCCCGGTGTTGAACCATTGCGGCGAGTTCGGCGCCACCTTCTGGGTGGCGAGCATGAAGCGCAATTCATCGAAAAAGGCGCGGGCATCGGCTTCCGTGTCGAAATAGCCGCCCTTCCAGCCCCAATAGGTCCAGGTGCCGGCCAGCCGGTCAAAAACCTGCGTCGCCGAAAGTTCCGGACCGGTGCGGTCCGCCTTGGGCAATTCTTTCAGCGCCTCGGTATCGGCTTCCGATCGCCACAGCCATGACGGAACCGTGTTTTCCTCAACCCGCCTTAAGCGGGACGGAACCCCGGCCTTGCGGAAATATTTCTGGGCAATGATGTCACTGGCAACCTGACTCCAGGCGCCCGGCACCTTGATATCTTCCAGCCGGAAGACGATCGAGCCATCGGGATTGCGGATTTCGCTGGTGGCGGTGCGGAATTCGATGTCCGCATAGGGCGACTGCCCTTCTTGTGTGTAGTGGCGCTCAATGCGCATTCCCAAAACTCCAGTTTTCGTGTCCCGTCAAAATCATAACGCACTGCCACCCCGATTAACGCACTGCCACCCTGATTTAAGCACGGCCAACCCGAGCCAAGCACGGCGCCGATCACGTTTTGCCCCGTATCCGGCGCTGGCCACACAGCATTTGGTCTTCCGTGCACGCCGCAATTCAAAACCGCCAGACAAGTGGCCGTCTCACAACCCCGGCATGCCGTTCAGATTGGCAAATGCCGTCAGGCGAACGCGCTTATATGCACCAGGGAATTCCAACGCAAAACCCTGAATATAGTATTAACGGCACCAATATCCACTACATATTGTGGTTTCCGGGCGAATATTTTCACCCAACCACATATGCCGGCGGGCCAATTTGGCCAAACGAAACCGCACGTTGCCAACTGGCATCGCACACACCGCTCCGCCCGCAAAATGCAGCATTTCGCGCCCGAATATTACTCAAACAATGGAAGCCACACTGCGGCATGATTCCAACACAATTTACCGCAGTACAGGATTCGCACGCTACCGAAACAGGTCGGAAACCGTCAAGTCGCTTCTAGGCCTTGTGGCGAAAAAATGTTCCAACAACCATATCTCGTGGGTAGCGGCCGCGCATTGCGGGGATATCTTTGCCGCGATGGCCTTCGCATATGTGTGGAAAAGCGCGGTAACGCGCCGCAATAAACGCCAGCGCCGGTCCGAATTTTTCACAATTCCGTATCAGAGCGCTTTGCACCGCCCGGATTCTTCCGTAAAAGCGACCGGGCTTGGACGCGCGAAGGCGGTAGCAAGCGCGGAGCGGCAGGACCAAAATGATCCACATATTGAACGGGCCGAACCTGAATCGGCTGGGCGGCCGCGAGCCGGGGGTCTACGGCACCCTGACCCTTGCCGACATTGAGCGCATGTGCCGCGATCACGGCCAGACGCTGGGTCATGAAATTACATTCCGGCAAAGCAATTCAGAAGGCGAACTGGTCGGCTGGGTTCACGATGCCAATGATTCGCACGGGGTTGTGTTCAATGCCGGCGCCTACACCCACACCTCCATCGCCCTGCACGATGCGGTCCGCGCCATTGCAGCGCCGGTAATCGAGGTCCATTTGAGCAATATCCATGCTCGCGAGGCGTTCCGGCATCACTCCATGCTGGCCGCAGCGGCGCAGGGCGTCATTTGCGGATTTGGCGCCAACTCTTATCTGCTTGCCATGACCGCCCTTGTTGGGCTTCAGTCCGGTTAGCGCGGGATCGGAATTTGAGCATGAAAATCGAACGGGACGGGCAGGGGATCGAGCGGCTGAATTGCCGCGCAGTTTTCGCCGGCCGAAAAACCGGGAACGGAACAGGTTGATGGCTTCGAAACCCAAGAGCCCCATCGATGGCGATATGATTCGCGAGTTGGCGGCGCTGCTCCACGACAATGACTTGTCGGAAATCGAGATCGAGCAGGATGATTTTCGCATCCGCGTTGCCGGCGGGGTATCGGCGGTCAATATCGCCGCGCCGGTTCAGGCCGTTGCAGCGCCAGCACCGGCGGCGGTCGCGCCCGGCGCTTCTGGGGCGCCTGCAGCGGGCGATGCAGCCCGCCATCCCGGTGCCGTGCCCTCACCGATGGTCGGCACCGTCTATTGCGCGCCCGAACCCGGCGCCCGGCCCTTTATCGATGTCGGCGACACGGTTCGCGAAGGCCAGACGCTGGTGATTATCGAAGCCATGAAGCACATGAACGAAGTGCCCTCGCCGCGTGCCGGCAAGGTCGTCGGGATCCTCGTTGAAGACGGCCAGCCGATCGAATTCGGCGAACCGCTGCTTATACTCGAATAGGCGCCGGAAGGGCCCGCGATGTTTTCCAAGGTTTTGATAGCCAACCGCGGTGAGATTGCGCTGCGGGTGCTGCGCGCCTGCAAGGAGCTGGGCGTGGAGACGGTCGCCGTTCATTCCACCGCCGACGCCGACGCCATGCATGTGCGCCTGGCCGACGAGAGCGTCTGCATCGGACCACCGCCGGCCAACCAGAGCTATCTGAACATGCCGTCCATCGTCTCGGCCTGCGAGATCACCGGCGCCGACGCGGTCCATCCCGGCTACGGCTTCCTGTCGGAAAACGCCCGCTTCGCCGAAATTCTGGCGGCCCACAATATCGCCTTTATCGGCCCCTCGGCCGAACATATCCGCACCATGGGCGACAAGATCGAGGCCAAGAAAACCGCCGAGCGCCTCGGCATTCCCGTCGTTCCCGGCTCCAAGGGCGCGATCGCCGATGTCGATGAGGCGCGGCGGCTTGCCGCCGATATCGGCTATCCGGTGCTGATCAAGGCGGCGGCCGGTGGCGGCGGGCGCGGCATGAAGGTCGCCGAAACCGAGGCCGGCCTGGCCAATGCATTCCAGACGGCGCGGGCCGAGGCCAAGGCGGCCTTTGGCGATGATGCCATGTATATGGAAAAATACCTGTCCCGGCCCCGCCATATCGAGATTCAGGTGATTGGCGACGGCAAGGGCAATGCGGTGCATCTGGGCGAGCGCGATTGTTCCCTGCAGCGCCGCCACCAGAAAATCTGGGAGGAAGCGCCATCGCCGGCCCTCAAACCCGAGGCGCGGGAGAAAATCGGCGCGACTGTCGCCAAGGCGGTCGCCGATCTGGGCTATTCCGGCGCTGGCACAGTGGAATTCCTCTACGAAGACGGCGAGTTCTTCTTCATCGAAATGAACACCCGGCTGCAGGTCGAGCACCCGATCACCGAGGCGGTCACCGGCATCGATCTGGTCGTCGAGCAGTTGCGGGTCGCGTCCGGCTCGCCGCTGTCGTTCACCCAATCCGATGTGACCATGACCGGCCACGCCATTGAGTGCCGGATCAATGCGGAAAATCCGCTGACATTTGCGCCCTCACCAGGCCGCATTGCCCACTATCATCCGCCGGGTGGACTGGGCGTGCGGGTCGATAGCGGCGTCTATCAGGGCTATACGATCCCGCCCCATTACGACAGCCTGATCGGCAAGCTGATCGTCACCGGCCGCACCCGGGTGGAGTGCCTGATGCGCCTGCGCCGGGCGCTTGATGAATTTGTCATCGACGGCATCGAATCGACCATTCCCCTGTTCCGCGAGCTTCTCGATGAGCCCGACATCGCCAATGGCCAGTATGATATCCGTTGGCTCGAAACCTGGCTTGCCGACAAGAAAGCTGCCGAAAGCGGAGGCGCCGGGGCGAGCGACAAATGAGCGATGGGCCGCAATCCGGTCTGGAAATCACCCCCGATATCGTCCTGCAGGCCTATGCTCGCGGCATTTTTCCGATGGCCGATTCGGCGCACGATCCCGGCCTGTTCTGGGTCGAACCCGATGAGCGCGGTGTCCTGCCGCTTGACGGGTTTCATTTGCCTCGGCGGCTGGCCCGCACCGTCCGCGCCGACCAGTTCGAAATCACCATCGATCAGGATTTTTCTGCCGTCATCGAGGGCTGTGCGGCGGCAACCCCCGGGCGCGGCTCGACATGGATCAATGCCGATATCCGCCGCCTTTACGGCGCGCTGTTTCGCCAGGGCCATGTCCATACGGTCGAGGCGCGCAGCGACGGCAGGTTGGTCGGCGGGCTGTACGGGATCAGCATCGGCGCGGCATTTTTCGGTGAAAGCATGTTTTCGATCGAACGCGATGCCTCAAAGGTCGCGCTGGTTCATCTGGTCGGCCGCCTGATCCACGGCGGCTACCAGCTGCTGGACACCCAGTTCGTCACTGACCATCTGGCCCAGTTCGGCATCCAGTCGGTGCCGCGCGCCCGCTATCAGGCGATGCTGGCCGATGCGCTGACCGGACAGGGCCGGTACGCCTGCTTCGATCAGGATCCGCTGCCGGTGGAGGGCAGGGTGCTTTTGCAGTCGATCAGCCAGACGTCATAGACCGGGTGTTCGATCGCGTGCAGGCCGGGACTGGCCGCGAACATCCAGCCGGTAAATAGCCGCTGGATCTTGTTGGACAGGGTAATTTCGTCCACTTCCACAAAGGTGGTCGTCTGCGCCGGCTCGGTCGGTGGCCTTGTGTTGCAAATGCGCGGCGTCACCTGCAGCGCGCCGAACTGCACCGTCTCGTCAATCAGCACATCAAACGTGATGATCCGGCCGGTGATCTTGTCGAGACCGGAAAAAACCGCGACCGGATTGGTAATCGGCGCAGCCAGCGCCAGCGCCGGCACCAGCCAGAACCCAACAATCAGAAGAAAATTCCGCATCACCCGTTAAACCATCCGCCGCCCCGCGCGCTCGCATAGCCGTCCAGGCCGGCAAGGTAAAGGCGGGACTGGACCGGGGGCCGGTATTTCTGCCCGGATTGCGGTCAGACAAGGACGCTGAAAATCAACCCCGATACGATGGCGCCAACCAGGCCGAGCCCGACATAGACGGCAAAGACCGCGCGATTGACCAGCGACCACACCGCCGCCATCGCCGGTACGCAGCTCACCGCGCCGGCGATCATGAAAGCCATCGCCGCGCCGGCGCCCATGCCCTGTTCCATCAGCCCGGCAAGCAGGGCCGGGGCGACATAACCATTGAGATAGGCCGGCATGCCGATGAGCGCGGCGGTGGCAATCGGTACGATGCCGTCGCCGCCAACCACCCCGGCGATCAGCGATGCCGGTACATAGGTCACCAGCAGCGCTTCCAGCACATAGGCCAGCGCCAGCCATTTGATCAGGAACAGCGCATTGGCCTTCAGTTCGGCAAAAAACACCAGTACCCGTTCCCGATCAGACCACAGGCGCCACACCGGCTTGCCGGAAAATGAGGGGGGGAGGCCGCAGCCGCAGCCACCACCCAGGCCGCCGGCTGTTTGCGGGCGCAGCGGATTGGCAAAAAGCCCGCCCGCCTGCATGGCCTTGAGCGCAAAGCCGCCAAACAGCCCCAGCGCCACCGCCGACACCGCCTTGCCGACGGCAAACGGCCAGCCGAGCGCCGCGGCAGTAATGAACAAGGTTGGCGGATCGATCAGCGGCGAGGCCAGCCAGAACGCCATCACCGCCGAAAGCGGTGCGCCGAGCGCCAGCAGCCCGGCGACAAAGGGAATCACTTCGCACGAGCAAAACGGCGCAAGGCCGCCAAACAGCGCCGCCAGCACGATCATCCGCACCTCGCGGCCGACAAAGGCGTTGGCGATCATCGCATCCGCGCCGGCGGCCTTCAGATAGGCAATCAGCAGGACGGCGAAGGCGATGTAGGGGACGGTGCCAGCAAAGGCTTTCAGCGCAAACACCACGACAGGAACCGCATTGCCGCTGTCGAGAAGCAGCACGAGCAGCGGCGCGCCGATGACAACGGACCAGGGCGTCGACAGCTTAGTCAGAAGCCAGGACCGGTCAGATTTCACGTGATCCCGGTCGGCATTTGCGTGATTCCGGTCCACCCCTGCGTGATCATGAACCGGCGGTTGCGAGGTGGTGTCGCTCATGTCTGGTTCTTTCCGTCTGCGGGCTCTGCAGTGCCGGTTTTGGACGTGTGGTGGTGATGCGCCCCGGGAACAGCCCGGTCATTTTTCGCCACCGCACCGACCCCGTGACTGGCATCGGCGCAGCATTCTTTCAGCAAATAGCCGGCCAGCGCCTCAAGATGATCGAAGGCGGCGCGGTTGACGATGGTGCGGCCGTATTTCTCCTGCGCCACAAGGCCGGCGGAGGTGAGAAACTTCAGATGATGGGCAAGGGTCGAGGCCGCCATGCCGCTGCGCGCCTGAATGTCGCCGACCGACAGCCCGCCGGGGCCGGCCTTGACCAGGGTCAGCACAACAGCCAGCCGCGCCTCCGACCCTAGCGCCGAAAATCCCAGCGCCGCATCGGCAATCGCTATGTCAGTGTCTGATATAACCATAAAACTAGTTATATGGAATTAAATGGATCGGTGCAAGTCTAAAAACGAAAAATGTGGGGGCCGGTTATTCGACAATCCGCGCATGATAGCGCCGGCGCAGCAGGGCCGGAACCGGCTGGCCGCCAATTCGCAAATTTGCGCAAACTGCACAGATTCTTTTTCCTGAACCCCTCTCTGTCCCTTCGGGACATCTCTCCCACAAGGGGAGAGAGTGGAGTTTGACGCCATCCTTTCAGAAATTATCGCCCGCAAAATGAGACAATGGAGATTGAGGCCGTTGCCGCGACCGCCGGCGTTTTACTCTCTCCCCTTGTGGGAGAGATGTCGGCGCAGCCGACAGAGAGGGGTACCAGGGCGTTGGCGATGAGGACCGCGCCGACAAACCGGGGGAATGAGAACAGCCCGCTCATGCCCGCCGCCAGCGCAATGCCGCCGCCAGGCATCGAATTGCCCGGCAGGTCGAATAGTACCATCAGCGCCAGATAGCGCCGGCGCAGCAAGGCCGGAACCAGTCGGCTTGGCGCGCAGCAGCAGATCAAGACGGGCGGCGCCGTCCAGCGGCTCAAGTTGGGCCAGCAGCCGATGGGCGCGGCGAAAGCCCGGGAAATTGCCGAAACGCCCTTGCTCCCGCACCCTGTCTGGCGATTGGCCCCGTGTTCGTCCATGATCACCCAAACACCATCCTGCGACGGACATGCCGGTGCTCAACGTTTCGAACCTTCAAACCAGCCTCATCGGACCGGTCAGCCTGTCGGTTGCGGCGGGCCAGTGCATGGCTATCGAGGGCAAGTCCGGGTCCGGCAAGTCGCTGCTGTTGCGGGCGATCGCCGATCTCGATCCCAATCAGGGCGATGTGCGGCTGGCGACCAGTGCGCGCGACCTCATGCCCGCCTGGCAGTGGCGCCGCAAGGTGGCAATGGTGCCGGCGCAAAGCGGTTGGTGGGCCGACAAGGTGGCCGATCATTTCGAGGCCGGCGCGGACCTGCAGCCGCTTTTGGCGGCGATTGGCCTGCCTGATGCCCTGCCCGGTGCCCTGCAATGGGATGTCGAGCGGCTATCAACCGGCGAGCGCCATCGGCTGGCTATCGCCCGCGCCATCTGTCTTGCGCCCGATGCCCTGCTTCTGGACGAGCCGACCGCCGCGCTTGATAGCGAATCCGCCGCCCGCATCGACGCACTGATCGCGCAGGAATTGCAACGCGGCGTGGCAGTCGTTCTGGTGACCCATGACCCCGCCCAGGCCGAGCGGCTGGGCGCAATCCGCCATGTGATGGATGCCGGTTTGCTGACGCCGGCCGATGGCGCCTATCAAAATCCGGCGGCAACCCCATGAGCGGATATATCCCGCTCAGCTATTTTGATCTGGCGCTGGCAGCGCTGTTTCTGCTGGTCAACGCAGCTTTGTCCCTTGTGCTGCGTCTCGGGCTGGAGCGGCAACTGCTGATTGCCGCCATCCGCATGGTCGTACAGCTGCTGCTTGTCGGGCTGGTGTTGAAGGCGGTGTTTTCCGCCGGCTCGTGGTGGATCACCCTGTTGCTGGCGCTGGTCATGATCGCCTTTGCCGGCCGTGAAATCCGCGCCCGTCAGGAACGCCGGCTTGCCGGCCTGTGGGGTCATGGCCTGGGCACGGCGGCGATGATGACCGCCGGCGCGCTGGTGACGATCCTGGTGCTGACCACGCAGATCCAGCCGGCGCCCTGGTGGAGCCCGCGCATCGCCCTGCCGCTGTTCGGCATGATCCTGGGCAATACCATGACCGGCATCAGCCTCGGCCTCGATACCCTGCACGGCACGCTGTATCGCGAACGGCTGTCGGTGGAAGCGCAATTGTTGCTCGGCCGCACCCGCTGGCAGGCCGTGGCGCCGGTGCTGCGCCGGGCCGTGCGCGCCGGCTTCACGCCGATCATCAACGCCATGGCGGCCACCGGCGTGGTGTCCTTGCCCGGCATGATGACCGGCCAGATCCTGTCCGGTGTTGACCCCCAGGAAGCGGTCAAATATCAGCTGTTGATCATGTTCGCGATTGCCGGCGGCACCGGCCTTGGGGTCATCGCCGGTTTGCTCGCCAGCCTGGCGCGGCTCACCGACGCCCGTCACCGTCTCCGGCTCGACCGGCTGGAAACCACCGCCCGCTGAATTGCGCAAAATTGGCGCCCGCATGATCGCCAGCCACGGCCGCGGGTCAGACTACGCCGACAGCTTTGGCTCACACGTTTTCGACTCGGATTTGCCGCTCAGGGTGACCAGGCGTCATAATCGCCGGTGACGTCCGGCCGGCGGTCCGGGCTCTGCATGGAACCTTTTGGCCGATAGGCACCGGCGGTTCCGGTCTGGCTGGGCCGGTGCGCCTTTTGCCAGTCGCGCGGCGCATAGCTTTCATCCACCGGCGGCACGTCGACCCGGTAATGCATCCAGCCGTGCCAGCCCGGCGGGATCGCCGAGGCGTCGGCCAGGCCATTGTAGATCACCCAGCGCCGCGAACCCTTGCGCTCCTGATAATAGACATTGCCGGCGGCGTCCTCGCCGATCCGCTCGCCCTTGCGCCAGGTAAAGAATTGCGTGCCAAGGGTCTGGCCATTCCACCAGGTGAACAGTCTGAGAAAAAAGGTGCCCACGAATGCTCAAGCCCCGTCCTGATGCAGCCGGTCTGGCCGCGATTTGCCTGCAGCCGTCATAAGCGGCTTTGCCGCGGAAGGAAAGACACCGGCGTATTTGTGATCCAGCCAGATTAGCAGGTCACCGTCTCGCATTTGCGCGCCGCGATAATCCGCTCCTGTAGCTGGTCATAGCCGACCGCGCCGAACACTGCCTCGCCCCCCACCACATAGGACGGCGTGCCGTTGACGCCGAGCGCCGAGGCCAGCGAGCGCACCTCGCCGAGCGCCTCGTCGACCAGTTCCGCCTTGGCCAGTTTCACCAGTGCGTCACGGTCCATCCCGAGATCGGTTGCGATCGCCAGCGCTTTTTCGCCATCGGCCGGACCGCCACGTGAAAACATCTCCCGATGGAAGTCGACATAGATGTCCGGTGCGCTCTGGCCAACGGCAATGGCGACCCGCGCCGCCTCGACCGAGCCTTCCGAAAGGATCGGCAATTCCTTCAGCACGAATTTCAGGTCAGGATTGGTTTCCATTAGCGCCATCATGTCGCCCATCGCCCGGCGGCAAAATCCACAATTGTAATCGAAGAATTCGACTACCGAGACCTTGCCTTCAGGATTGCCCAGCACGATCTGGTGCTCGCTGTTGTAAATCTTGTCCTGCATCTGCGAGATCACCAGCGCCTGCTTGTCCTGTTCCTCCTGTTTGCGCTTTGCTTCAAGCGCATCGAGGGCAACTTCGATGATTTCGGGATTGCTGAGCAGATAGTTGCGCACGATCCGTTCAATCTCGCGCTTTTCATCATCGTTCATTTCGGCGGCGGCCGGCACGATCGAAAAACCGGCGAGCGCGACGACGACGGCCAGTCGGGTAAAAAATCCTGCAAGCAGGCTGGGCATGCGATGCATTCGTGTATCTCCTGTCGGCGCCGGTCTGTCGCGGCGATCCTATTTCCTTGGTTTGGGCACCTTATACGACAAGATGTCATCGGCTTGCAGCCATCCCGGCGTGCCGCGCTTCAATTTTGCTTGAGCGCGTTTGGCGTAATTTTTGGCTGTTTTGACCTCACCCTTGATCAAAAGACCCCGCGCCGTGGCCACTTCCGCGTCGGCAATCCGGCCCTGTTGGGCCAGCGCGGTTGCCAGATGGCGATAGCCGTCGGCGGCAAGCGGTTCGAAATTGAGCCCCTTGCGCAAATTGCCCACCGCGTCATTGAGCAGTTTCCGGTTTCCCGTTTCCAACAGCGCATGACCCAGCAAAATGCGGATCAAACCGGCGTTGGGCGCCAGAGCGACGGCCTTGCGCAGGGGCGCGATGGAGGCTTTCGCCTTGCCCGATTCAAGCAGCGCCTGGCCCTTCAACTCGTGAAAATAGGGATAGTTGGGTGCGGATCGAATCAGATCGTCGATCTGCCGGACCGCCCGCCGCATGCTGCCGGTTCGATAGGCCACAATTGCCCGCGCGTAACGCGCCGCAATGCTGTTGTCGCGTTTGGGAAACCGCCGGGCCACCCGGGCCGGGCTTTCAAGATAGGCCGCAAGCTTTGCCTGCATCATGGCGTGCCGCACCACCAGCCGTTCAGGGTCGGCATTGCCCCAGTAGCGGCTTTTGCCGGCCGCCCGCTCCAGTTGCGCGATGCGCTCGCGCGGCATCGGATGGGATATGACGTAAGGGTCGACAAAGCGGGCGGCAAACAGTGCCTGGTCGGCAAACCGCTGGAAGGTACGGATCATGCCACTTGCAGACTGTTTTGTGGCGCTGAGGTATTTCAATGCGGCGCGGTCGGCGGCGCTCTCCTGTGCACGGCGATACGACAACAGCGTGCGCAAGGCGATCGTCGGCCCCAGCGTCGTTGCCGCCGCGCCAACATTTCCGCCAATACCCGAACCCAAAGATGACCCGGCAATCATCGCCCCGGCGCCCAGCACCGTCGCCAGTATGCCGATCGCCTGGGCCCGCGCCATTTCATTGCGCAATCCCTGCAAATGGCCGCCGGCCAGATGCCCGGTCTCATGGGCGATCACACCAATCACCTCGTTCGGCGTGTCGGACTGGAGCAGCGTGCCGGTATGGAAAAACATCCGTGAGCCGCTGGCGACGAAGGCGTTGAACGATCGGTCCTGCACGATGATGATATCGGCACCGCGCGAGCCGATACCGGCGGCCTTGAACAGCGGCGCCGCGTAATCGCGCAACAGCGACTCGATTTCCGCATCGCGAATGATTTTAACCGGCCGGGATTGCGCCTGAACCGGCGACAGGCCGAAAAGCAGCAAGGCAAGCCCGCTTGCCAGCAACCGCCCGGCAAGGCATCGCCTGCGCGCCAGCGCTATCTCGATCTTTTTTGTCAGAACTGCCCGTGACACTGAAAATTTCCTTCGATCTCAGAATCCAAAATAGGGCCGGGTCCGGTTGTGGTCAAACCACTACTGACCGACAGAATAGCCGAATTGCCCTTGCCCGCGTGCTGCCGCCACGACAAAAGGCCCCCAATATCAACAAAAGTATCAACAGGAGCGACAATAGCTGCAATTGCGGCGGGCCGATGTTCGGGCCAATTGGGGTTTAACCTGCAAGACCCGGATCAAACGGACTATGTTTATGGCTTTTTCGCACACAACTTATAGGTGATGAAATGTGGATTCCTCGCAACTGCAAATCGGGCAATCGAACCTGCCAGGGATTGGGATCAATGTGTCGTGCAGGACGTGCAATCGGGGTGGTCGCAATGACCGCCACTTCATTGTGCATAGCGGCGGGGTCGACCAACGCACAAACACTGTCCGGCCCAGTTGAGCAGCTGACGCCATGCCAAGAGGTTCTCAAGGGACCAGAGATGCAGAATATTAAAGATCGTATGGGTGAATTGCACGCAGGCGTGGGTCGTTATCTCAACGAAAGATTGATGGGATTGGATTGCACATACGACGAATTAAAAGGGCATTTTTTAGAGTTGGGATTTGAGTTTTCTTCGGATTTCGAAAACAAAAAAGGTTTTCATTTTAGCATCGACTATTATTCTCCGATTAGAGATATAATCGCCAAGTTATTCGGTAATCACATTGGCGGAGGATTTGCTTTCGACAAAGAAAAGAAATTCATCAACACAGCGTGGGGTGTCTCGAAATAAAAAAATAGAATTATTGGAGGGATATTATGGGAAAAAATAGAGTAGAATACAAATTCGTCGCAGGAATTCTCAGAATTAATCATCTATATTTGGTTTATCAATCACAAGCGTAGCAACAAACATGCCGGCAAGCCTGACATTAGCCGCAATTGCGGCGGGTCGATGTTCGGGCCAATGAAGGTCCAGCGAGGGTTCAGGTGAGGGTTGATGACACAGATATCTGATTTGGCCATCGATGCGGCAACCGCCACGCAGGCGCTGGGCCGTGCATCCCGGCGCAGCGCGGTTGCGCCGTTCATGGCCATGGACGTGATGGCCGCCGCCGCCGAACTGGAAGCCGCCGGCCACGACATCGTGCACATGGAAGTCGGCCAGCCCGGCGCGCCGGCGCCTGCGCCCGTGCTGGCGGCGGCCCGAAAGGCACTGGCCGATGGCCGCCTGGGTTATACCGAGACCCTGGGGATACGTGCCCTGCGCCAGCGCATCGCCACACACTATCAGGGCACCTACGGAGTTGAAGTCCCGCCCGGGCGCATCGTTGTCACCACCGGCTCGTCGGCCGGGTTCAACCTCACATTTCTGGCCGCTTTTGATCCGGGCGCGCGCATTGCCATGGCGGCGCCCGGCTATCCGGCCTATCGCAACATCATCAAGGCATTCGGTTTGCAGCCGGTGGAAATCCCGGTCGGACCGGCCTCGCGATGGGTGGTTACCACCGACATGGTGGCCAGCGCCCATGCCGAACACCCGATCGACGGGCTGTTGATTGCCAGCCCCGCCAACCCGACAGGCACCGTGACATCGCCGCCCGAGTTGGAAAAACTGGCGCGGTTTTGTACCGAAAACGGCATCCGGTTTATTTCCGACGAGATTTATCACGGCCTCGTCCATGAAGGCCGCGCCGAGACCGCATTGCGCTTTTCCGACAGCGCCGTCGTCATCAATTCCTTCTCCAAGTATTATTGCATGACCGGCTGGCGCATCGGCTGGATGATCGTGCCCGAACCGCTGGTGCGGCCGATCGAGCGGCTGTCCCAGTCGATGTATATTTCCGCGCCGGACCTGTCCCAGCGCGCCGCCATCTTCGCCTTCGATGCGGCCGACCAACTGGAGGCGGTCAAGTCCGGCTACAGCCAGAACCGCGCCCTGATCCTCGACCGGTTTCCAAAAATCGGCTTCGATGAAATCGTCCCGTCCGATGGCGCCTTCTACGCCTATGTGTCGATCGCCCGGTTTTCCAACGACTCGGCGGAATTCACCAGCCGCCTGTTGCGCGAAGCCGGGGTGTCGGCGACGCCGGGACTGGACTTCGATGCCGATCGCGGCAACCGCTATGTACGGTTTTCCTTTGCCGGCACGGCGGAGCGGATTGCCGAGGGCGTCGATCGCATCGCAGCCTGGCTGAAGCCATCGTGAGAAGCCTGTCGATCGGCGAACAAGCCGGATTGGATTTCGTTCTGTGAGCGCCGCCATCAGCGGATTTTTACTTGGCGGCGGACTGATCATCGCCATCGGCGCGCAAAACGCCTTCGTTCTGCGCCAGGGCCTGGCCCGTCAGTTCGTATTTTCGATCTGCCTGTTTTGCGCGCTCGCCGATTCGATATTGATCGCTCTGGGTGTCGCCGGTGTCGGAACGATCATCGCCACATCGCCGTCCCTGTTGGCTGTTGCCACAATTGGCGGTGCGATTTTTCTGGTGATCTACGGCCTTCTGGCCTTCCGCCGCGCATGGGCGCCGCAAGCGCTGGACCCAACTGCAGCCGATGGCGGCAAATCAGCCGCCGGCGGTGCGATCACCAGCCGCCGCGCCGCACTGGCCGTTTGCCTCGCCTTCACGATACTCAACCCGCATGTCTATCTGGATACGGTGGTGCTCATTGGCAGCGTGTCGGGCACCTATGCCGGTTGGCAGCGGATCGCATTTGCCACCGGTGCGGTGACCGCGTCATTCGTCTGGTTTTTTGCTCTGGGATATGGCGCGCGATTGCTGGCGCCGATATTTGCCCGGCCGCTATCCTGGCGGGTTCTGGATGCCGGCATCGGCATCGTCATGTTCGCATTGGCCATCGGCCTGATCCAAAGCGCCGCCGGTTAGAAATTCGCGCAACCGGTCGCTTCGCCTATTGTCCCAGACAACAACCAGACCAACGCCAAACCAACACCTGACCAACACCAGACCAGATACGGCCTGTTCAGGTGATCGGCTGGGAAGATTTTTGCAGCCAGACCTGGTCGGCACTGCTACCGGATCCGTTGCGGCCGGATGTCCGGCTGATATGGGCGGCGGCCGCGGCAACCGCGCCGATACCCAAGGTATGATAGCGCCGTTCCAATTCGCCAGCTGCCCGGAAAGAGGCCAACCGTTTCAGATATTCGGCTTCCATGCGATCATTTGCCATCGTCGTTCACCCGCTTTGAGACACTGCCGGCCACGGCCCGTAGACTGAAGGCCGGCTGAACGAAAATATTGTCTCAAATTCAACTAAATGACCGGTTAACGGGGAAAAAAGTTGGCAGTTATCCCGTCCAAATCCCTAACGGGAGACCAAAAATCAGTGCCGTTGGTCGGGGTCAAGTGCCGCATCAAGCGGTGACAGGATCGCCGGTTCGCCGCGCAATTGATCGAACATCGTCACTGATGCGCGGGCAAATGCCGCCAGCGTCTCGTCAGCCTCCGCCTCGTCGCCGAACGCCGTATCGACGCCCTCGCGCGAAACAAAAACCAACGCCGCATCGCCGTCGAATTCAACCCGGACAACGCCATGTTCACCATCATTGTTGCCGCTGGCCTTGGTCGGCAGAACAAACAGCAATTCGCCGCCGACAGTATCAGCCGCCTCCCGCAAACTCTCCGCCCAAGTCCGTTCGCCATTGTCAGCGACTTCGAATGCCATCGCCAAATCAAACCAGGGAGCCGCGAACCCGCCAATCGGATCGGCCGCTACCGCTTCGGCCATCTCGGCCGGATACGCTACACTGTTCATGAAGCCAAATTATAGGTCGCAAACGGCAACACTTGGTTAGAAAAACGGCAATTTCCAGTCGATTTCTGGAAGCTGGTGCCATGGTTAACCGTTCCATCTTTACGGCACATGGCTCGCTGGCCAACACGGTAAAGAGTTTTCCCCGCAACCTTGCCGGATTCACGATGGTTTCACGATCGGGGCTTGCGGCCATCTCCAAGCAGCGCGAAAGTATCGGTGCGCTGATCGTTGAGCGTTTTGTAAAAGGTAGTCCGCAAGATATGCCGAACAGAGGGATAAATTGCCGCCCGGTCGGGCACCCGGTCAGCGGGTTTTCTGGCGAATGTGGCCGATGGCGAGGGCTGCCGGTCGCAAACAAGCCGGAATCCGCCAGAGTAGACCGAAAGGCGCTCGCTTAATGAGCGTCCGCGTCAAGATCCGCCAATCGCCGACTGCCCGCATGGCTCGCATTCTGGCAACCCTTTCGTTGCCGGTGCTGGTGCTGACCGGGTTGGGCAACCGTTTCGGCATCGTCGGGCCGGAGGCATTGGTGCCACTTTTGGCGATCGGCTATCTGTGCGCCGTACTGGCGTTGGCCGCTGCGGTCTTGTCGCTGGTGTGGATCTGGTTTTCCGGCGATCGCGGTACTGGAAATGCGATGGTGGCTATCGTCTATGCAACCCCGGCCTTGGCGATATTCGGCCTGTTCGTCTACGCGCTTTATGTGTTTCCCCAGGCCCGCGATATCGCCACCGATCCTGACGATCCGCTCCTTTTCTGGTCCTCGGCAATGCCCGCTAACGCCAATGCCACGCCGACTCCGGCAGCAATTCAAACGGCCGCCTATCCTGACATTGCCGGCCGTGTCTATCCGCTCGATATGGCGCGGGTTTATGCCGAGATTGAAGCGCTGCTCGCCCAGAAGGGCTGGGCCGTTGAACTGCGCCAGCCGCCATTCGGGCCGGGCAGTTACGGGCGCATTGAAGCCACAGCCATGTCGCCACTGTTTGCCTTTCGCAATCATGTCGCCATCCATGTTCGTCAGATTGACGCCGGTGCCCGGGTTGACATGCGCTCCCGTTCCCACCTTGGCCGCCACGATGCTGGCCGCAATGCAAGCCGCATCCGCTCGTTTCTCGCTGGCTTGGATAAGGCCCTTCACGGCTATCGCGACGAAGTGCAAACGGCCAATCAGGCCGGCGAGGGCGAAACAGGCTCATAGCGGCTGCCAAGTGTTGGCGGTTCGTCACAGGCCACAAGACCGCGATCAACCAGATCTTCGATATGGGCAAGAACCGACAGTGCCGCTGCACCCTTCAGGTTTGGGTCAATTCCGCGATAAAGATCGGCGACAATCTGGCTGATATCCGACAGGCCGGCATGAATCCCTTCCACTATAGCGCGCTCGCGGCCAAGCCGATGGGCGATAAGCGCTTCAACATAGGTTGCAGGATCGTCGATCGCCGGTCCGTGCCCAGGCAGATATTGCCCCTCGGACCGCCCACCTAACTTGTGCAGCGAAGCCATGTAATCGGCCATGCTGCCGTCCGGTGGCGCGACAATGCTTGTCGACCAGCCCATCACATGATCCCCGGAAAAAAGCACGTCAGCCCGTGTCGCGCCGGTGTTGGACTCTAGCGCAAAGGCCAGATGGTTTGCCGTGTGGCCCGGGGTCGCGATAGCCGCCAGCGACCAGCCGTCGCCTGCGATACTGTCTCCATCGCCCAGTTTCGTATCCGGTTGATGGTCATGATCAGTTGCCGCGTCCAGTGCGTTGATCTCCCCGGGAATGAGCGGTCGGGCAGGGCGGTGCGCGCCGGCGCCAACGATCGGTGCACCGGTATGTTCGCGCAGGATCCGTGCCGCCGGCGAATGGTCGGCATGGGTATGGGTCACACAGATGGCCAAAACCGTCCGCCCGCCGACCGCCGCTGTAAGGGCGGCCAGATGGTTCCGGTCCGCCGGGCCGGGGTCGAGGATCACCACACTGTCGCCACCAATGACATAGGAATTTGTACCGGTAAAAGTGAACGGCCCGGCATTGGCGCAAACGATGCGCTTTACCTGCGGAGCAACAGCGACGGCGGTCCCGTAGCGAGGGTCGAATTTTCGGTTGAACGTCAGCGCCATGAAGGCCAGCCACCTTGCCGCATTGAAGCACCGTGTTATACCGGGCCAGAGTGGAATTGAAACGCCGACAGGCGCTGCAGGGGAAGCAGAACATGAACGTTGAAAGCACTGCCCGTCCGTTTATCGAGCGCTATTTGCCAGCCGATCAGGGGCAGCGAATTGCCACGACGATATTGTTGGCTGTTGTCGGCAGCCTTCTCCTGTGGGCATCGGCCAAGGTCAAGATACCGTTCTATCCGGTCGAAATGACCATGCAGACTTTTGTCATCATGGGTATTGCCGCCACCTACGGCTCGCGGCTGGCTGTGGCGACGGTACTTTTATATTTGGCAGAAGGGGCGTTCGGATTTCCGGTTTTCACCGGAACGCCGGAAAAAGGCCTGGGTCTGGCCTATATGGCCGGGTCGACAGGCGGCTTCCTGCTCGGTTTTCCGATCGCCGCATTTTTCATCGGCTGGTTGGCGGAGCGGGGCTTTGACCGGTCTTTCGTCAAATTGTTCGCAGCCATGCTGGTCGGCGATGCGATTATTTTCGGTCTCGGCCTGTTGTGGCTCGGCACGCTGTTTGGATGGGACAAGCCCATCCTGGAGTGGGGCCTTTATCCCTTCATCCTCGGTGACCTGACCAAAATTGCGCTCTCCGCCAGTCTCGTTGTTGCTGTTGCCCGCAAGGGGCGATCCAGCTCAGCCTAACGAACATGAAGGCGGCTAAGGCAGCCTGATATAAGCCTGACACACTGGGGCGCGGCAGATTGCCCCCTGTCAAAGCGCAAGGTTTTGGCCGACCTTGCCCAAAGTGGAACGCTGACAAAGATTGGCGACCACTTAAATCAACGGGACAGGAAACGCTGGAGGTCGGCCCGGTGACCAAGAGGTATTCAGGTGGCGATGCGGGCGGCCAAGGTGCGCAGCCTGACAGACCCGGTGTTGCGAATATGACGCCGCAGCCAACGATCCCGGTAGTTCGGGCAATCACCATTGCTGACCTGAAATCCGTGCTGGCGGCAGGTTGGTCGGATTTTCGCCGCGCGCCATCGTTCGGGTTGTTTTTCGGCGGTGTCTACGCAGCGGGTGGCATTGCCCTTTTGATCGCCATGGTGTTTTTGAAATCGGCCTACCTGGCCTATCCGCTGGCGATCGGTTTCCCCCTGCTTGGTCCATTTATCGCCGTTGGTCTTTATGAGATCAGCCGGCGTTTGGAGCAGGGCGAGCCGCTCACCTGGTCCGGCGTTCTTGGTGTGATCTGGCAGCAGCGGAAAAGAGAGCTGTCCTGGATGACTTTTGTCGTCCTGTTCGTATTCATGATCTGGCTCTATCAGGTGCGCTTGCTTCTGGCGCTGTTTCTGGGCTTTCGCGCCTTTTCCTCCCTCGACACATTCATGACCATGCTGTTCACCACATCCGATGGTCTGATGTTCCTGATCGTCGGTCACATTGTCGGAGCGGTTCTGGCACTGGTGCTGTTCGCACTCACTGTCATTTCCTGCCCGCTGCTTCTGGATCGCAATAACGATTTTATCACGGCGATGATCGCCAGTGTCCGGTCGGTCACCACCAGCCCGGTTCCCATGCTGGGTTGGGGAATTGTCGTCACGCTCGCCCTGATCCTGGCGGCCATCCCGTTTTTTCTGGGACTGTTGATTGTCCTGCCGGTTCTCGGCCACGCCACATGGCATCTTTATCGCCGGGCGATTGAGCCGCTGCCAGCAGAAATTCCAGTTGCCGGTGGTTCCTGAAATATCTGACGTGAATGCCGACTGATTTTCGAGCGGGTACCAACAAACAAAATCCGGCACCGGACAAAAGCCAGCGCCGAATTATTATTCAGTATTTGATTGGCAAATTAGTCTGTCGCCACTGGCCAGCGACGCCGTCAAACCGGGCGATCAGCCAGACCAGCCATTGACCTTGGCATTGTTCTGGCAGGATTTCTTGCCTTTGTAGCCTTCAGAAGAACGGCCAACCTGCCGACCGTTCTTGGCAGTGGCCCGCCAGCGGAATTCGCCAGCTTTGTCCTTGTAAAATTCCCAGGTGTCCTTGTCGCCTTTGCGGTTGGCGTTTTTCTGACAATCCTTTTTGTCATCGTAGCCTTCCGAGGAAGCACCAACGATCTGACCGTTTGACGCAGTCTTACGCCAGCGCCACTCGCCGCGATTGTCTTCGTAGTACTGGGTCTTCGGTTTGGAGTCCGCCATTTCCTGTAGCTCCTTTTGGACAACTGTTGCTTCACCGCCACAATTGGGTGATTCGGTTATGTCCTGTCACGCACCAATTGGGAAAGTCCAAGATAAAAGCGCAATTTTGTGCTTTTTCTGATCGAATTTGCCTGTTTGGCGTGGCGTTTGACTGCAATTATCCCGATCGCATACGGGCACCGGACGGATCAAAGAGTGGCTTAGCCTGGATACGCGCCGGCCTTTTCTCCCCAAGGATCTCGATGGAAAATCCACCAATGCCACCACTGGCCTCACCCGGCGCAGTATCACCCGTGGCGGCATCGACAAGAGCCGCCGGCACATAACCTTGTGCCATCGACACACCCTGGTCATCGTTACCGCCATGCGCAAAGCCTCCCGAAGTAGCCCAACCGACAACCCTGCTGCCGTCGCGGCCATTGTGCCAGATCGGTTCATCGCCAAGCGCGTCGGAATCGCCAGCCTCAACGACGAAGGAGACGAGCCGCCATTCCGGGCCGGCATCCTTTTCGGCAAGCGCTGCGTCGCGGCCGATGAAATCATTTTTCGAAAGGTCGACAAACCGGCCGAGGCCCGCCTCAAACGGACCGTATATCGGTCGAAACTCCCGTGCCCATGTGCCGAAATTCTTTTCAAGCCGCAGCGACATCAGCGCCCGCGACCCGAACAGCCGTATCCCGAATTCCTCTCCCGCGGCCATCAACCGTTCAAACAGGCCCTGCTGGTAATCCGGCGCGACCCAGAGCTCATAGCCCAGATCGCCGGTATAGCTGATCCGCCCGACCAGTGCCGGCACCGGCCCGATATCGATGCGTTGGATTCCCATGAACGGCAGCGCGGTGCCCGAAACATCGGCCTCAGTGGCCGACGCCAGGACATCCCGCGCCCTCGGCCCGGCGATCGACAAGCCAACCAGCGACAGACCCAGTGTCCGCACCGAAACCGATTCATCATCGGGCAGATGCTGGGTGAACCAGCGCATGTGATAGGTCTCGCCGGCACCGGACCCGAACAGAAAAAACCGCTCCGGCTCGCCGGGCACCGCGGTAGGGCGCCCAATGGTGAAATCACCAATCAGTTTGCCTTTATCGTTGAGCATTGGCGACAGGACAATCCGTCCTTCGCCCGGCAGGTGATTGGCCATGATGTGGGACAACCACGCCGCCGCGCCATCGCCAGTTACTTCATATTTTGCAAAGTTGGAAATGTCGCACAGGCCAACGCCATCTCGCACGGCGGCACACTCGGCCGCCACATGGGGAAAGTCCGTAGAGTGATGGAACGACAGTTCGTCTTCCACGCCGGGAGGCGCATACCATAGCGGCGATTCCAGCCCCCAGCTGTCGCCCATCACCGCGCCGTGGTGAAGCAGCGTGCCGTGGATTGGCAGCGTGCGCAACGGTCGCGCCGCCGGCAGTTCCTCGTTGGGAAAACGAATACGGAAGCGGCGTTTATAATTCTCCCGCACCTTGGCGTTGGTATAGGCCGGGCGCGCCCAATTGCCGTAGCGCGCCACATCCATGCCCCACACATCAAAGCCCGGATTGCCGTCGACCATCCAGTTGGAAAGTGCCAAGCCCACGCCACCACCTTGCGAGAACCCGGCCATCACCGCGCAGGCGCACCAGTAACCGGGCAGGCCACCGACCGGACCGACCAGCGGATTGCCGTCCGGCGCAAATGTGAACGGCCCGTTGATGACCTGCTTGATCCCGGCCCGTTCCAGCGGCGGAAAATGCTCAAAACCGATCTCCAGCGATGGCGCGATCCGGTCAAGATCCGGCTCCAGCAGTTCGTGGCCGAAATCCCATGGTGTTTGTTTGGGCGACCACGGTCGGCAATCCTGCTCATAGGTGCCAAGCAACAGCCCCTTGCCTTCTTGTCGGGTATAAATCTCGCCGGCAAAATCGATGATGTGAATGAGTTCCTTGCCGCTCTCTTTGTTGTAGGTGACGATCTCGGGAATCTCGTCAGTGAGGATATACATGTGCTCCATCGCCAGCACCGGCAGTTCCAGCCCGACCATTCGGCCGACTTCACGCGCCCACAGGCCGCCGGCATTGACCACATGCTCGGCGATGATAGTGCCCTTGTCGGTAATCACATCCCACGTTCCGTCGGCACGCGGTTTGAGATCGGTGACCCGCGTGTGGCGGTAGATTTCCGCCCCACCAATCCGTGCGGACTTGGCATAGGCGTGGGTGGTGCCGGACGGGTCGAGATGACCCTCGATGGGATCGAACAAGCCGCCGACAAACTTGCTTTCGTCAATCAACGGGAACAGCGCCTTGGCATCGGCGACGGAGATCAACTCCGATTTGATGCCCAGATAGCGGTTGCGGGCATGGGCCGTCTTCAACCACTCCATGCGCGCTTCGTTTTCGGCCAACATCACCCCGCCGGTCAGGTGCAGCCCGCATGACTGGCCGGAGATTTCCTCAATTTCATTGTAGAGATTGACGGTGTAGCTTTGCAGTTTGGCAACGTTTGGGTCGCCGTTCAGCGTGTGGAAACCGCCGGCCGCATGCCAGCTTGAACCAGACGTCAATTCGTCCCGCTCCAGAAGAACGACATCTTTCCATCCTGCCTTGGTGAGATGATAAAGCACCGAACAGCCGACGACTCCGCCGCCAATAACCACAGCCTGAACATGGGATTTCATAGTCTATCGCTCTTCAAATCCGGAGACAGATTGGGTTCCCGGCAAGTAGTTGGGTTCAAAAATCAGTCGGCGCGCCGCCTTCGGCTTTGCGGCGGGTGACGAAATCGGCAAGTTCGTCGCGGATTGCCACGTCGAGAGCCGGCGCTTCAAAATCAGCGATCATCTGTTTCCAGATTCGATTGGCCCGCGCAGTCGTATCGACCGACCCACCCAGTTCATAAGCCTCATAATTGCGCCAGTCCGACAGGAATGGGCTGTAAAACGCCGTCTCGTAGCGCGCCTGCGTATGTTCGCCACCAAAATAATGGCCGAACGGGCCGATCTCGGCGATGGCATCAAAGGCAAGGGTATCGTCGTCGACCGGCACTGGTTCCATATAATGAGACAAATGCTGGATCATCTCGCAGTCGATGACAAATTTTTCGTAAGACGCAATCAGCCCGCCTTCCAGCCAGCCGGCGCCGTGATAGACCATGTGGGTCCCCGACGACAGGCAAGCCCATAACGAAAATGCGCTCTCCCATGTCGCTTGCGCATCGGGCACAACCGAGGCACAGGCATTGGAAGCCCGCATCGGCAATTTGTAATAACGCGCCATCTGACCGTGCATCTGGGTGGCGCGAATATACTCCGGCGTTCCAAACGCCGGTGCGCCGCTCTTCATGTCGACATTTGACGTAAACGTGCCCATCACCACCGGCGCGCCGGGCCGGATAATTTGCAACAGCGCAACCACACACAGGCATTCCGCCACTGAAAGCGCCACCGCGCCGGCCAGCGTCACCGGTGCCATCGCGCCTGCCAGAGTAAACGGCGAGATCACTACCGGTTGTCCGCGCCGCGCCAACCGCATCGCCCCGTCCAGCATCGGCCAGTCATGCTTGAGCGGCGAGACTGAATTGATGTTTGTGTACATGTGGGGGCGGGATTGGAATTCCTCTTCGGTAAGACCGGAGCCGATCCGCACCATATCCATGCCATCCTCGATCCGCTCGGTCCCCAGCGCATAGGCATGGATCACCTTGTCGGACAGGGTGATTTTATCGAACAGGCAGTCCAGATGGCGCACCGAAGCGTGAATATCGATTGGCTCGACCGGATAACCGCCGGCAAAGTGGATGCAGTTGAACGCCTGGGTAAGCTTCATCAGATCGCGGAACGCGGCTTGGGTTCCGGGTTGCTTGCCGCTCTCCATGGTGGAGAAATTCGGCGGGCTGGACACGTTTCCAAAGACAATGTGATTGCCGCCAATGGTGATCGCACGGGATGCATCGCGCGGTGTGATCGTGAACTGCGCTGGCGCTTTGGCCACCAGTTCCATCAAAAAGTCACGATCCATGTAGACGCACTGTCCGTCGGTTTTGCACCCCGCCGCCTTCAGGATGCGAACAGCCTCGTCGTTCATGAAATGAATGCCGGTCTCTTCCAGAATGCGCATCGCAGCGTCATGAATGCGCAAAACCGCGCCTTCATCGATTGGTTCGACCGGCCGGTCCGGATTAACCGGGGGCTTCCAGGCAAGCTGGGTGATCGCCCCACCGGCCTTGCTTCGCCGATTGCCGGACCGCCCGCCGCTGCGGCCTCCCTTACGAGCCTCGGTATCGGCGCCGGCGCGGGCTGGGCTGTTATCCGCCGTGTTGGCAGGATTTTTGACCTGATTATCGGCCATACGATTGGCCTCTGTCATCAATTTCTGCTCCCGGTTTGGTCAGGCACCGGATTGCAATCCAGACGGGCGACGCTGCGGAAAATCGAGTCATTGGCAAACAGAAGGTCATTCTTCCCGCTGATAGCTGCCGGGCGCGACACAAGCTGGTCATTTGACGACATTGGCGGCCAATTTCCCTTCCGATGAGGCTTGGGGTTGAACTTAGGACCCAAAGGCATGTTAGGTTGCTGCCCAATGAGAAATTGGCAGGCAGTGCGTGTGGGTCCGAATTATCCGAGCCCGATAAACGATGAAAGAGCACTTCGCGGGTTCGCGAAGGCGCGCTCATTTGGCTTTGCCGATCTCCAGAATCTTCATGGCACCGGCGTTTGCCAACACTCATTTCCGATATCTGTATAAGGGAGACAATAAGTATGTCCGATCGCAAAACGACACAGAAATTGCATCCGAAAGCGGAAGAAGCCCTCGATCTCATGGAGCGTGGCCGGTTGAGCCGACGCGGATTTATCCGCGTTGCCGCACTGGTTGGCGTATCAGCCGGTGCCGCCTATGCCATGGCCGGCCTTCCAAGCCCGGCTCACGCCCAGATGATGATGCCGTTCCCCGACGATGATCCCAACGCCAAGGAAGGCGGGATCCTCAAGGTAGCCATGCAGATCCAGAAGATGGAAGACCCGGCGACCTATTCCTGGGTCGAAATGTCGAACCAGACCCGCCACACCCTTGAACATCTGGCGATGACCGGCCCGGACAACATCACCCGGCCGATGCTGGCTGAAAGCTGGAAGGCCTCCGACGATCTGAAAACCTGGACCTTCAACCTGCGCAAGGGCGTGATGTGGCACAATGGCGAGGAACTCGTCGCCGACCATATCAAGTTCAATGTCGAGCGTTGGACCGACGCCGCGCTGGGTTCATCCAATGTTGGCCTGTCGTCGATCTCGGCGCTGGTCGAGGAAGTGGATTCGGGCGAAAAGAACGACGACGGCACGGCCAAGATGACCAAGCAGTTGATCGCCGGGGCCATCGACATTGTCGACAGCCACACGATCCGGTTCAATCTGACCAAGGCGGTCCTGTCGTTCCCCGAAGACATGTACAATTACCCGACCGCAATTGTGCATCCGTCCTTCACTGCACCGTTTTCCGCCAATCCGGTTGGCACCGGCCCCTTTGGCCTTGCTGAACTGGTGGTGGGCGAAAAGGCAATCCTGAAAAAGGTCACCGAGACTTCCGACGGCAAGGCCTTCTCCTATTGGGGCGGCAAGACCTATCTCGACGAAATTCACTATTACAATTTCGACGAAGACAATCAGCTCACCGCCTTTGCCGGCGGCGATGTCGACACGATCTACGAGTTCGGTATCGAACAGTATGATTTTGCTGAAGCATTGGACGGCAAGGTATTGCAGGCGCGGACTGCGCAGAATCTGTGTTGCCGGTTCCAGATTTCCAAGGAACCGTTCACCGACAAGCGGGTGCGTCAGGCAATCGTCAAGGGTATCGACAATGCCGCGGTCAAGGCATTGGTATTCCCCGATGGCGGTGACATTGGCGAGAACCACCATGTCGCGCCGATCCATCCGGAGTATTTCCCGCTGCCGGCCCTGGAGCGCGATGTCGAGGGCGCCAAGGCGCTGCTAAAGGAAGCCGGCAAGGAAGGCCTCAAGGTCACTATTGATGTCGGCAACACCGATGGCCCCTGGCATCAGACAGTCTGCGAAGCGATGCGCGAACAGCTGAAGGATATCGGCGTCGAGTTGTCGATCAATGTCATGCCGCCATCCAAATACTGGGAAGTCTGGGCTACAACCGCGTTTGGCGCGACCGCCTGGACCCATCGGCCACTGGGCACCATGGTCCTGTCGCTCGGCTATCGCACCGGCGTGCCGTGGAACGAGACCCACTATGCAAACAAGGAGTGGGATGCCGCGCTGGATGCCGCCGAAGCCACCCTTGATGTTGAAGCCCGCCGGGCCAAGATGGAAATTGTCCAAAAGATGATGCAGGATGATGCCATTATGGTGATGCCCATCTGGCGACCGATATTCACCATTACGCGTGAGAATATTCAGGGATTGGCCTTGCATCCGACTAATTACCACCAGTTCAACAAGGTCTGGTTGAGCTAGGTAATTTACCAGGCCTCCGGGGCAGTTGCTCCGGGGGCCTTTTTTTTGAGGCCGGCCGTTGCTGCAAACCAGCAAATGACGCCGGCAATACCGGTCGAAACGCTGCTCTGTTCGATCCGCGAAAATAAACAAGGGCAGGGGGGAAAAGGATCGGATGATCAAGCTCATAGGCCGCCGCCTGGTGCAGATGGTGCTGATCATGCTCACCGCATCAATCATCCTGTTTTTGATATTTGATACCGACGATTTCAAGAAGCGGATTGCGCTCGCCGAATTGGGTAATTTCGGTCTCTCATCGATGGCCGATGAGGACTATCAGGCCTGGCTCGCCAAAAAAGGCCTGGATATCCCGTTTCACCAGCGCTTCCTGAAATGGGGCGGCGACGTGGTGACTGGCGATCTCGGGTTTTCCTTCGAAAAGGACACCGAAGTCGGCCCGCTGCTTCTCGGTCGCCTGAAGAATACCGGCATCCTCGCCTTTTTTGTCTTTGCATTGATGATCCCGCTATCGCTGACACTGGGCGTACTCGGCGGCATGCGCGAAGGCGCACTGCTGGATCGAAGTTTGACCTTCATATCGGTGTTTACGACCTCCATACCGGAGATCGCTACCGCTATTATTTTGACTGTTTTCCTGGCATTGGGATTGGGATGGTTCCCGCCAAAATCGGCCATGATCAACGGCTTTGAGTTTAGGCAGATCGTTCTGCCAGTGCTGACTTTGGTGATTTACGACTTTGGCTATGTTGCCCGCATGACCCGCGCCTCGATGGCAGAGGTCATGACCTCGCAATATATCCGCACCGCAGTGCTGAAGGGGCTCCCCTATCGCCGGGTGATCATGAAGCACGCGCTGCGCAATGCGCTAATTGCCCCCTTCACAGTGATTGTGCTTCAGCTCAACTGGATACTGTCCGGCGTCGTGGTGGTTGAAGTGTTCTTTGAGTACAAGGGCTTCGGCAAGCTGCTTCTGGAAGCGGCGCTGTTTGGCGACATTTATGTTGTGCAGGCCTGTACCCTTGTTGCCGTTGTGGTGGCCGTCCTGTCGCAGATCATTTCCGACATCGGCTACACATTCTTGAACCCCCGCATTCGGTTCGCTTGAGGAATCCTGGCATGGCTGTAACAACAAGCGAATTTCCGGCACCGTCCATTCTGGAACGGTTACGTGCCCCCAAAATCATGATCAGTCTGGTCGTGGTGATGTGGTTCCCGTTGATGATCCACGTCATGGCCGACAAGGCGCTGGGCAGTTTTCAGGACTTTGTCCTGCTGCCGGCAATCCCTGCCACGATCATTTTGTACCTGGTGTGCATTTCAATGTGGAAGGAAAGCTGGATTGCGGTCCTGGGCGCCAGTCTGGTCTTCTTCTGGCTGTTCGTTGCTGTATCCGCGCCGTTTTTGCCGTTGATCGACCCCAATACGCCAATCGCTCCCTTTGCTTCGCCATTTTCGGAAAAGAAAGATGTCTTTTTCATACTAGGCTCCGACTACAAGGGCCGGGACATGCTGTCGCGCACCTTGTGGGGCTGCCAGCGGGTCATTGTCTGGGGCGTTACCGCAACATTTGCCGCCTATGTTGTCGGCACGCTTTTCGGCTTGATCGCCGGCTACCTGTCGGGTTGGTGGGACGAATTCATTTCATTTTTTGGCAATGTATTGTTGTCGTTCCCGGTAATGGTGTTGTTCGTGGTCATCCTGAATTATCTTGGTCCCTCGGGCTTCAATATCATCATTGCCGTCACCTTCGCTTCGGCGCCTGCCATCATGCGCATTGTCCGCGGCCTGGCCCTCGACATCAAAACCCGCGACTATGTTTACGCCGCCCAGACTCGCGGCGAGTCCGCGCTGTGGATCATGGTGATCGAACTTTTGCCCAATGTGCGCGGGCCGATCATTGTCGATGCCTGTCTGCGGCTCGGCTACACCACGGTGGCAATCACCACGCTGACCTTCCTCGGCCTTGGCCTCCAGCCGCCCGATCCCGACTGGGGCCTGATGATCAAGGAAAGCGCCAAGACGGCGATGCTGTTCAAGTTTTCCTACATGTTGCTCATTCCGGCCCTGTCGGTGTCGACGCTGATCCTCGGCTTCAACCTGATGGCCGACGGGTTGCGTGAAATGAGCCTCAGGGATTGATGGGAGCGCGATGATGAGCAATCAGACAAATGGCGCTACACCGGACGGCACGGAAGTCCCGGTCCTTGAATGCCGCAACCTGTGCATCTCCTATTTCACCCGGGCCGGCGAAATTCCCGCTGTCGTCGACTTCAACATGAAGCTGATGCCGCGCGAGGCGCAAGGTATCGTCGGCGAGTCCGGCTGTGGCAAATCGACGGTTGCCCTGGCGATCATGCAATATATGGGTAAGAACGGCAAAATCGTCAGCGGCGAAATCCTGTTCGAGGGCCGCGACATGCGCACCATGAGCGAGGCCGAATTGCAGGCCTTGCGCGGCTCCGAGATCGCCATGGTTTACCAGGAGCCGATGGCGTCACTCAATCCGGCCATGCGCATCGGCGACCAACTCGCCGAAGTGCCGATCTACCACGAAGGGGCGAGCGAAAAAGAGGCGCTGAAGCGCGCCCGAAAAATGCTGGAAAGTGTGCGGTTGCCCGAGCCGGACCGCATCATGAATTCCTATCCGCACCAGATTTCCGGTGGCCAGCAGCAGCGGGTGGTGATCGCCATGGCGCTCCTGTCCAATCCGCGCCTTTTGCTGCTTGATGAACCCACAACCGCACTCGATGTCACGGTGGAAGCGGGCATCGTCGAGCTGATCGGCGAGATCGCCCGGGAATTCGGCACCTCGATGATATACATCTCCCACAATCTCGGCCTGATCCTGGATACCTGCGACCGCATTACGGTCATGTATTCGGGCGAAGCGGTGGAGGTGGGCACAATTCCCGATGTGTTCGACGGTATGCGCCATCCCTATACCAAGGGTCTATTCGGCTCTATCCCGCTGCCCGGGGCCGACAAGAATTCTCATCCGCTGGTCGCCATCCGCGGCCAGCTGCCGCTGCCTCACGATCGCCCGACCGGCTGTTATTTCGGGCCGCGCTGCGATCATTTTGTCGGTGGTGTCTGCGACGTTGGCCTCCTCCCGATGGTGCCGATCGCCGGTGACACCGAGCATTACTCCCGCTGCGCCCGCATCGGCGAGATCGACTGGGACGCCCAGATATCCGCCGGCAAGGAAAGCGCCTCTGCCGAACCCGGCGCCGTGGTGCTGAAAGTCGAGGATATGACCAAGCGCTATGAGATCGAAGACAGCGCGATGTTCTTTTCCGGCGAAAAGAAAACGGTCAAGGCCAACGAGAAAATCTCGTTCGACGCCCGCGAGGCCGAAACTGTTGCCATTGTCGGAGAATCAGGCTGTGGCAAGTCGACATTCGCCAAGGTGCTGATGGGCCTGGAAAATGCCACCGAGGGCAATGTTGTCCTCGGCAATCTGGAATTGGGCGATTTGCCGGTCGAAAAACGCGACCCCGAAACCATCGCCAAGTTGCAGATGATTTTCCAGAACCCCTTTGACACGCTCAATCCCAGCCACACGATCGGCGGCCAGATCGCCCGGGTGATCCGAAAATTCGGCGTGGAGAGCGAAGAAGACAAGGTTCAGGCCCGCGTTCTCGAATTGCTGGATATCGTCAAGCTGCCGCGCGACTTCGCCAAGCGCCGTCCCCGGCAATTGTCCGGCGGCCAGAAACAGCGGGTCGGCATCGCCCGCGCCTTTGCCGGCAACCCGGCAGTGGTGATTGCCGATGAGCCGGTGTCCGCCCTTGATGTGTCGGTTCAGGCCGCTGTCACCGATCTGTTGATGGACATCCAGCGCGAAAACCGCACGACGCTGCTCTTTATCAGCCACGATCTGTCGGTAGTGCGCTATCTCGCCGACCGTATCGTTGTCATGTATCTCGGCCAGATCATGGAGCAGGGAACGACGGACGAGATTTTCTCACCGCCCTATCATCCCTACACCGAAGCGTTGCTTTCAGCTGTGCCGATCGCCGATACGTCGGTGAAGAAACGCCATGTGGTGCTGACTGGCGAAATCCCGTCTGCCTCCAATCCGCCGCCGGGCTGTCCGTTTTCCACCCGCTGCGCATATATGATTGAGGGCACCTGCAACGTTACTCAGCCGCCGGTGAAGGAGCTGTCGCCGGGCCACCGCATCCTGTGCCACTTGCCCGAAGAACAGTTGAAGGCGATGGAACCGGTCATCCGGATCGGCACTGACGATGACGATATTTCCGAGCCATCTGGCGAACCGTTAATGGCCGTGGCCATCGGTGGCGATGCGCCGCCGCTGATTGTGCGTGAAGATGCCCAGGGTAAAAGCGGTGCCGATGAAACATCCAGCGATGCCGACAGTCCGCAAGCCCGGGCCGATGCCGCAGGTACCCGGCCTTCCGGGCTCGAAAGTCCACGCGACGGGGCGGCCGACGATCTCAAACGCATCAAGGGCATCGGCAAGGTCAAAGAGGAAAAATTGAATGCGCTGGGCATCTGGCACTTCGACCAGATATCGGCCTGGACCGCCGCTGAAACCAGCTGGGTCGGTGCCTATCTGGCGTTTCCGGGCCGCATTGAGCGCGAGGACTGGGTCGCCCAGGCAGTGACACTTGCCGCCGGCGGCACCACCGAATTTGCCGGCCGCGTCGACGCCGGTGACGTGCCCAGTTCATCCGACTGACAACAGTTGCCCATCTGTTTTTGTTATCCCGATTTGAGGGAATGTCATCATGAGTGACCGTCGCGCGCCCAATCCGTCTGCCCACAATCAGTGGTATCCTTTTCTGGATCGCCCGGTGCCCGGCCAAAACGGAGCCGCGAATGCGGCCAATCCGGCGATCATTCCGATTCACGATGCCGATCCTTTGCCGCAGAAGGCGCGCTTTATCGTTGTTGGTGCTGGCGTGCACGGTCTGTCGACCGCCTGGCATTTGGCCATGACGCTGGAACGCTCGGGGCGGGGCACGGGCTCGGATGTGGTGCTGATTGACAAGCAGGGCCCTGGCGCTGGTGCGACAGGATTGGCCTGCGGCTGCGTACGCAATTTCTACATGACCGAGCCGCTGCACGCGATATTGCGCGAAAGCGTCACTGTGTGGGAATCCGATCCGGTCAATTTCGGCTTCCAGCAGGTCGGCTATGTCTCGGTTGGCGAGGCCAATCAGGAGGCCGATTATATCCGCATTCACAAAAGCCAGAATGATACAGGCTACCCGTCCGATCTGTATGTCGGCGCGGAAGCCAAATCCTTCCTGAAATCGATCTGGCCTGACTTCAAGACTGGCCCGGCCGAGGTCGTGCTGCACGAAAAACCGTCCGGCTATGCGGGCACCCATACGGTCTGCTGGGGGCTCGACCAGAAGTGCCGCCAGTGGGGCGTGCAGCGCTGCTATGGCCCGGCGGTCACCGGCTACGATAAGACCAACGGCACCGTGAGCGCCGTCCACACCGATGCCGGCACAATCGCCGTCGACGAAGCGGTGGTATTGTCCACCGGCGCTTGGATGCCGGAACATTGGTCGATGCTGGGCCTGTCCGACACCCTCAATGTCCGCTACGGCGATGGCAGCGTCAAATCCGGGATGGACATGTGGACCTTCTGGCGACTGCTGGAAGGCGAGGTCTATCTGCCCGATGGCGTCGATTTTCGCACCGCCGATCGCCGCGACAGCCCGGTGCTGCATGTCGAATACATGGGCGTGCCGGTCGTCGGCCCCGATGGCACCGAACTCACCGATCACCTTTATACCTATCTGCGCTACGCCGCCGAGCGGGTCGGCGCGCCGGGCATTCAGGGCGGTACGATCCCGATCAAACTCGGCCCGAAGGCCGACGTCGAACCCTATGGCCACCTGAACGATCAGTATCAGGCTGACGGCTGGTTCGCCGATTATTTTTGCGCCTCGCTCGGCCTGTTGATGGACCGCTTTGACGGCATCCGGCCGCACTTCAAGCCGCGCCGCAATGGCGGCATTGGTGCCTTTACCCCGGACAATGTGCCGATCTTCGACTGGGTCGCCGATAATGTCTGGATGAATGCCGATTCAAACCACGGCTTCAAGATGATCGGTGTCGGAAAACTGGTGGCTCGGGAACTGGCCGGCCAGGGGCTGCCCGACGAATTGAAGCCGTTCCGTTTTGACCG
>CAXMRP010000013.1:0-5631 GCA_964196155.1 uncultured Polyangiaceae bacterium | reverse complement strand
ATCACGCTTAAGGAGCACCCGCTCCTTGGCGCGCAGGGCCTGCGCCGCCGATCCCTTGGCAAACCGGTTCTTGTGGCGCCGTTGGCGGACCGAGGCGTCGGCAACACTTGCGGCCGCGGTAACATAATCGGCAAACCGGGCGGAAAACACTGCTGTGACGGCGAAAAGCAACAGCGCGCTTGCCGAAACGATCGCCACAAGTGGCCCGGCCTCGCCCATCGCCGCACGGGCCGGCCACCAGATCAGGCCTTCGTTGCCCGGAAGCGCATTCAAAACCGCTTCGGAAGTAAAGAATTCGATCCGTGAAAACGAACCAATCGAAAAAATCGCCGCCGCCTGTACGCCGATCACAAAGGCCGCGCCAACCATGGCCGCTGCAATCTGGGCAATGATCCGCGTTCGCTTCGGGCCAATCGTCTTGAACAAGGCCACGGTCAGGGTAACCGCCAGCGCCGCCGCGGCCGCCCCCAGTGCCGCAACAACGGCGTAGGCAGCCAGCCATTGCACCCCGCCAAGATAGGCCAGCACATTGATAAACGGTCCGGCTAGCGCCACCGCCATCACGATGGAAGTGCCGGCGATAGCAGCGATCCGCAGCGCGAAAACCCGTCGTGCCGGCGCCGGCGACGACAGGATCAGATCAAGGTCGGCACGGGCATAAAAAGCGCGGGTGACCGATTCCATCGCCTGCGACAACATCAATGATGCCGAAAGCAACGCCGTGCCGGTCAACACCACCAGCGTCGCCTTGCCCACCGGCTCAGTGCCGCTGAAGTGCGGAGCGATCATCGCATAGGCCAGGAGGTGCATGAACGCGGCCAGTACCAAAAGGACAATCCCGACTATTCGCACCCGCCTCGGCTTTCCTGCCGTCATCATCGACAGCCAGTCGCGCCAGGCCAGGCCGATTTCGTGCTGTGCAAACCAGGTCAAGGATGTCGGCTGGCTCACGCTGCAAGCTCGCGTTCTGCCGCCGCTTCGTCACCGGCAACAAGGTGCAGGAATGTTTCTTCCAGATTGGTCCCTGCCTTGCCGGCCAGCTTTTGCAGTTCATCCAGCGTCCCGTTGGCAATCAGCCGGCCGCTGGCAATGACGCCGATCCGTTCGGCCATGCGCTCGGCAACTTCAAGAATATGCGTCGTCATGATCACGGTTGCGCCCGCCCGCACCCGGTCAATCAGAACGTCCTTGACGATCCTTGCCGAGCCGGCGTCCAGCCCGGTCAGCGGCTCATCGAGAATGATCAGCCGCGGGTCGTGCACCAGCGCGCCCGCCAGCGCCACCTTCTGGCGCATCCCCTTGGAAAACCCGCCACAGCGTTCATCGGCATGTTGCGACAGGTCAAGCCGTTCGATCAGATCCTGCGCCCGGCTTCGCGTATCGCCAGCATCAACGCCCCACAGGCCCGCGACGAATTCCAGATATTCCAGCGGCGTCAGCTTGTCATAAATCATCGGTTCGTCCGACACCCAGGCGGTGATCTGCTTGGTCGCGACGGGTTCGGCAAGCGCATCGATCCCGAATATCTCGATGCTGCCGGCATCGGGCAGCATCAGCCCGCAAACTATCCGCAACGTGGTGGTCTTGCCAGCGCCGTTGGGACCGAGCAGGCAGTAAAACTCACCCGGATATACCTCCAGATCGAGGCCATCAACGGCCGGTCGGTCGAAGCGTTTGGCAAGACTGGAGATACGCAGCGCCGCGGGCGCTGCCGAGTGCGCAGAAAGGGAACCAGGAACATGCATATGAACGCCGACGCTGTTTGGACACTTGTTTTGCGGCCTTCATAACTGATCGCGGTTTCTATCGCGTAAACCGCTCAAAACAAGGGGATATCCCCGTAATCCAACCCTTGAAGACGGTTTTCACAGGTTTGATCCACCGCTGTCTCTCCCGTCAGGGGGTGAAAAAAGGCCATCAACCGGACAGAACCAGGCCAAGCGGCAGCGCCAGAATGGTCAGCAGCGCCCGGGTCTTTCTCGACGGTAGCAAGGCCACCGGCTCCGCCGCCAGCTACCGGGGCAGGAGATCGTCAACAATCCGCTCCGCCGCATGGCCATCGCCGTAGGGATTGATCGCCTGGGCCATACGGTCATAGAGCAAACCATCCGATAAAAGTTCCCCGGCGGCTTCGGCAATCGAATCTGGCCGGGTTCCCACAAGTCGGGCCGCGCCTGCGGCAACACCCTCCGTGCGTTCGGTCTTTTCCCGAAAAACCAGAACCGGTTTGCCAAGTGTCGGCGCTTCTTCCTGAATGCCACCGAAATCAGTCAGGATCAGTGTCGCCTGCGACATCAGCCAGATGAACTCGGGATAATCCAGCGGCTGAATGAGTTGCGCCAATCAGCGCGCAATCAAGCTATTGCAATCGCATTGCTAAACCTGTTGAGCGGCGTCATTGCATCGGATTTTACGCGCAATTCGATTGATCTGAACGTCCGGATCGACATTCGCAGGCCTTCGGCGCCGAAAATCGCCGAACGACGCCCCGCAGCTGATCGGCAAACGTTTTGTGCCCAACAGGCAACCCCTATTGGTAAAACGCCATTTAAGTCCCAGTGCGGGGTTCAAATTGGATCGGCAAGCCTGTAGCTTGACGCCAGATGCCGACTTCTGTCGTTGGAGCGCCAATCCCATGTACCCGATATTCCGCTTTCGTTTGAAATTCGTGACCGCTGCGCTCAGCGCCCTGTCGATTATTTTGTTGGCTGGCTCTGTATCTTTTGCCGCATCAAACGCGCTGACCACAGAAAATCTCAATCTGCGCACCGGGCCTGGCACCGGCAACCGTATTATCGCCACCATGCCGCAAGGTTCCGCGGTAAACCTTGGCGAATGCAGCGCCTCCTGGTGCCGGGTCGAGTATGGCGGCCTGAGTGGCTGGGCATCGTCGCGCTATCTGGAAGCGTTTGAACAAGTCACCCGCGTAACCAAACGGCCACCGCCGTGGCGCCGCTACGGCTCTCGTTACAGCAAGCCCGAGGAAGTCGAACTGGATTTCAAATGGCATCTGGCCGCTGTTGCACAGGCCCGTCTGGAAACCGAGCACGACCATCCCTACGATTGCTACGTCCAGACCGACGGGCTGATCGTTTGCCGGGCGCTGCGCTAACCCGTCAGATCCATCCGCGCAGGCGGTAGATCGCAAGTCCCAACACTTCCTTGACGGCCCTGCTGGTCAGATCAAGCCCGCCATGGCTCGGCAGAAAGACCAGGCTGCTGTCTGCAAGCGGCAGCGATATCTGATAGTCCGTGGCGGCGGCAGCGAGCGGATATCCAGCCTTGGCAAACACAGCCAGCGCCCGGATCATGTGCGCCGCCGATGTCACAAGATAGCCCGATGAATAGCCCGCCTCATCCCAGATTGGTTTTGAAAACATCGCATTTTCAAACGTATTGCGGCTTTGATCCTCAAGGATCAGCGCGGATCGCGGCACGCCGAGCTCCACAAGAAGATCGGCAACCAGGTGCGCTTCCGGCCTGACGGTCCGGTTCCACGGCAAATTGCCGCCGGTGATCAAAATTGCGCCCACTGTTCCGGCCTTGTAAAGGCGCGCGGCGTACCAGACCCGGTCGATCGCATCGTCGAGTTCGGGCAACCGGGCCGCCGACCGGTACGGCGCCAACGATCCGCCAAGCACAATCGCCACATCGGCTTGGGCAAGCGCACCTGCCGCAATCGGCGGATAGCGGCTTTCAAGTTGCCAATAGACAAGGCGGCCGAATATTGGCGTTGATGAGATCCAAAGGACGCAAAGAGCCAGGACGCAAAAGGCGATTCCCGCCCGCTGCCGGCGAAAGACAAGCGCCACAATCCCGACGCCAAGCAGCACACAGGTCAAGCCAACCGGATAGACAAAGATCGGCAAGAGTTTGGATAGAAAAAGACTCACAAGTCGCAAACCCGCACCGGGTTATCGCGCCGCCAGATCAAAAATTGCTCTAGTGCCGAACCGTTTTTGGCGACTGCAGCCGGTCCATGAGCGATACGAGCGAGCCAAACAGAGCCAGAAAAGCGACCAGCGGATAAATGATTTCCCACCGGAACCATATCGGATTGCCGCCCCTGGCGCTTTCGTTTTCCGCAGCCTGCGGAATTGCAATTGCCGGATGTGTGTCCATACCGGCCATGCTTAACCCAATTGGTTAACATACCGTTGACGGATAGGAAAATTGTCCCGGCTTGCCCTCGCTGCCCGGTCTGGTTGCCAATCCGGGACGACAGGCCGAACGCGATAGCGCCGGTCAGTGGTCAGCCTCGGCAAGTTCTTTCAGATAGGCGCCATAGCCGGTCTTGCCCAGCGGTTCGGCAAGGGCGGCCAGCTGCGCATCATTGATCCAGCCGTTTCGCCAGGCGATTTCTTCCGGGCAGGCAATGCGATAACCCTGACGTTTTTCCAGGGTCTGGACATATTGCGCCGCCTCCAGCAGCGAATCCGGCGTTCCGGTATCGAACCAGGCATGGCCCCGGCCGAGGGTTTCGACCGTCAGCCCGCCCTCTTCCAGATAAACCCGGTTGACGTCGGTGATCTCCATTTCGCCGCGCGCTGAAGGTTTGATCGAGCCGGCGATGTCGCAAACCCGGTCGTCGTAAAAATAAAGCCCGGTCACCGCATAATTCGATTTCGGGTTTTGCGGTTTTTCCTCAATCGAGGTCGCCGCGCCGCTCTCATCAAACGCCACCACACCATACCGCTGCGGGTCGGGCACATGATAGCCAAACACCGTTGCGCCCTTTGTGCGGGCTGCTGCCGTCTTCAGCATCCCCGACAGGCCAAAGCCGTGAAAAATATTGTCCCCCAGCACCAGCGCACTGCAGTCTCCGCCAATGAAATCACGCCCGATCAGGAAGGCCTGCGCCAGTCCCTCGGGCCGCGGTTGTTCGGCAAAAGTGAGATTGATCCCCCATCCTTCGGCCTGCCCCAGCAGCGCCCTGAAAAGCGGCGCATCATGGGGCGTCGTGATCATCATGATATCGCGGATGCCCGCCAGCATCAGCGTTGCCAGCGGATAATAGATCATCGGCTTGTTATAGACCGGCAGCAATTGCTTGCTGACCGAAATCGTCAGCGGATGAAGGCGCGTACCGGAACCGCCGGCAAGAATGATCCCCTTCATGACTTACACCTACTCCCGATCATGCTGCGCGATCACCCCGGCAAGGGCGAGCCGCCAGTCCGGTTGTTCTATCCCAAACACGTCAGCGATCTTGCCACAATCAAGGACAGAGTTAAGCGGTCGAGCCGCCGCGGTCTTGTAGTCAGCGCTCGCGATGGGCCGAACCGTCGGCTTGTCGGCGATCCAGTCGGCGGCGTCGAATATGGCGTTGGCGAAGTCTGCCCAACTGGCCGCCGGTCTGCTGGAATAGTGAAACACGCCGGTCTGTTCAGACGCCGGCTGCGTCATCATTGCATCGGCAATTGTCATCAGTGTCGCGGCGATATCCGCGGCGCTTGTCGGTCCGCCAATTTGATCGGCGACAATCGACAGGTTCGTGCGTTCGGCACCAAGCCGCAGCATGGTTTTGACGAAATTCGCACCGGTTGCGCTGAACACCCACGATGTCCGCAACACGGCCGCCCGCGCCTCGCCGTCCAGCACCAGCCGCTCTCCGGCCAGCTTGCTGCGCCC
>CAXMRP010000012.1:0-12944 GCA_964196155.1 uncultured Polyangiaceae bacterium | reverse complement strand
CTCGTTGAGCGGCGCGCCGCCAACCATGATGATGAAATCGTCGCGAATGCCTTTTTCGATCAGCGTATCGATGACCACCTTCATGTAGGGCATCGTTGTCGTCAAAAGCGCCGACATGCCGATAATGTCAGGCTTGTGTTCTTCGATGGCGGCCAGATAATTTTCGACCGGATTGTTGATGCCGATATTGATGACGTCGAAACCGGCGCCTTCCATCATCATGGCGACCAGATTTTTGCCAATATCGTGGATGTCGCCCTTGACCGTCCCGATTACCATGGTGCCAACTTTCGGAGCGCCAGTTTCAGCCAGTAGTGGCCGCAATATCGTCATTCCAGCTTTCATGGCATTGGCCGACAAAAGCACTTCGGGCACGAACAGTATGCCGTCGCGAAAATCTTCGCCGACTACGCGCATACCTTCCACAAGCACCTTCGTCAGCACATCATAGGGCGCCCAGTCTCGGCCAAGCAGAATATTTGTTCCCTCTTCGATTTCCTCCTTCAGGCCATCGTAAAGGTCGTCCATCATCTGCGTGCCGAGATCTTCGTCACTCAGTTCCGAAAGAACAATTTCGTCAGCATCGGCCATGATCGGCACCTCCAGCCCTAATACCCACATCACCCGCCGATTTGCGCGCGTGTCGCCAACCAATATACCGGGCACAGGTTATTGAAAACCTTCCCTGTTTGCGACCTGTGGCGGGCACATGTGCGACGGAGTCCCATTCGTATTGGCGATTTGCTCTTCATTTGATGCCGTCGCATTGCCAAGTGCCGTTTTCCGATCAAAGACTGCCGCACAAGAAACGGTGTAAGCTTGCCAACCGCCGTAACCGGCAAAGACCGGTTTGGATAAGCAGGACTAAAGATATGACGCCGAATGACAATGAGGTTTCAGGACCGGAGCAAGCCGGGTCGGTTCGGCGCTCTTTTCAGGACGGTGACCGGACTGGCCGCCGTAGTGGCCGCCGCGGTGGCGGAGCCGATGCGCGCCGCGCTAGCCGGACCGGAGGCGTTCCCGAGAAACTGACCTATATTCGCCGGCGCCTTGCACCATTTGAAGTGTTGGACGATGAGGGACTGGCTTTGATTGAAGCCAATGCCGACAGGGTTCTGGAAAACATTGGCATTGAATTTCGCGAGGATCCGGAAGCGTTGTCATTGTGGCGAGATGCTGGCGCGGATGTCGATGGCGAGCGGGTCCGCTTTCCCAAAGGCCTTTGCCGGTCGCTGATCGCAAAAGCGCCGGCTATCTTTACCCAACACGCACGAAATCCGGCGCGATCCGTGGAGATTGGCGGCAAGGCTACGGTGTTCGCACCGGTTTACGGTCCGCCCTTCGTGCGCGATCTTGAAGGCGGGCGGCGTTATGGAACGATCGAGGATTTCCGCAATTTTGTGAAGCTCGCCTATATGGCGCCGGCCATGCACCATTCCGGCGGCACCGTGTGCGAGCCGGTCGATGTTCCCGTCGCCAAGCGTCATCTGGACATGGTCTACAGCCATATCAGCCTGTCGGACAAACCGTTTATGGGATCGGTCACCCACCCGCTTCGTGCCGAAGATTCCCTCACTATGGCCAAGCTTGTGTTCGGCGATCAGTTTGTCGACGACAATTGCGTCCTGATCAACCTGATCAATGCCAATTCGCCGATGGTGTTCGATTCCACAATGCTGGGCGCGCTGAAGGTCTATGCCCGAGCGGGCCAGGCGACAATAATTTCGCCGTTTATTCTGGCCGGTGCCATGTCGCCGGTGACGGTTGCCGGTACGCTGACCCAAATTCTGGCCGAAGTGCTGGCTGGCGCAGCGTTCACGCAATTATGCCGGCCGGGTGCGCCGGTTGTTTTCGGCACTTTTGCGTCATCGATATCCATGCAATCAGGCGCACCGACATTCGGCACGCCGGAGCCGGCGCTGGTGCTATATGGCGCGGCGCAATTGTCCCGCCGTCTTGGCATCCCGTTTCGTTCAGGCGGCTCGCTCTGCGGGTCTAAAATTCCTGACGCACAGGCCGCCTACGAAAGCTCGGCAACGCTGCAACCAACGCTGATGGCAGGCACGAATTTTGTGCTCCACTCCGCCGGTTGGCTTGAGGGCGGTCTGGTCAGTTCCTACGAAAAATTTGTGATGGATTGCGACCAATTAGCCATGATGCAGCAGTTTTGTGATGGAATTGATCTATCCGAAAATGGCCAAGCCTTGGATGCCATAGAAGAGGTTGGGCCTGGGAGCCATTATCTTGGCTGCGCCCATACCCAGGCGAATTTTCAGACTGCGTTTTATCGCTCACCGCTTGCAGACAATAATTCGTTTGAGCAATGGCAAGCCGATGGCGAATTGGCGATCGAAAATCGCGCCGCGAAATTGTGCAAACAATGGCTGTCTGATTTTGAAGCGCCGACGCTGGATCAGGGTATCAATGAAGCGCTGCTTGACTTCATTGCCCGCAAGAAAGAAATGCTGCCCGACGGGGCGACATGAAAGGATGGGGCGCAGGGCATGTCCGCTTTGGAACGGGTGGCACGTCTGCGCGATGACGCGTTGCGGGCGGCTTTGAACGATCAAACTGCGTGAGAGAATGGGCAAGGTACCCGATCCTGCGGAATTGGAGCGCTCGTTTGACGGCTGCGGATTGGTCCCGCTCGGCATGTGTACCCTTCGATCCGGCGAAATCCTGAATAATCCGGGCGAGGCAACCGTCGTTCTGGTGGGCAATGCCGGACCGGCGATGTGGGAAGTATTTTCCAGGCGCGCTGACAGAAACAGCGAAATTCTACCGCTTGACCCGCTCGACCAGTGGACCCGGCAGGTTGTCGATCCGATTGCCATGGCGCTGGGCGCGCGGGCGATTTACCCTTTTGAGCTGCCCCATCCGCCGATCCAGCGATGGGCTTTGCAATCTGGTTCTGTTTTCCAGTCACCAATCGGGATGCTGATCCATCCGGAATTTGGATTGTGGCATGCCTATCGCGCGGCGCTCCTGTTTCCCGGGGCAGTCAGTACCGGCATGGCGCCTAAAGTGTCTTCACCGTGCGATGACTGCGTTGAAAAGCCTTGTCTTCCAGCCTGTCCTGTTGGTGCATTTTCCGCCGATGGATATGATGTACCCGCCTGCGCGGGCTATTTGTCATCAAAGCTTGGTGGAGAATCTTGCCCTAGTAGCGGCTGTGCAGCGCGCAATGCCTGTCCCGTTGGGCAGAACTATCGATATCGCGGCGCACAAATCCAATTTCACATGCGCGCGTTCGACCGCGCTGTAAATCCCGAATAATAAACGAAATCAGAGTGCTATGCCCGCCGCCGGCGATTGGCGCGGGCGCGAACCCGGTCACTGGCTGGTGGTGGCGCCACCATCGCTCCAAGGTGGGCTTCGATGGTCGATCTGTCCGGGCGCTGGCCGGGTTTGTGGGCGTCTATTGCCTCGCGCATGGCTGCGACATGGTTTGCAGAAGTGCCGCAACAACCGCCGATTATCTGCACGCCGCAATCCATCGCAAGCCGCGCATAGTCGGCCATCAGTTCCGGCGTGCCAGTATAGTGAACCTGGTCACCGTGAATTGTCGGGATTCCGCAGTTGGCCTTGGCGACCAGCACCTGCTGGTTGTTGTCGGCCGAACTGTCACCGGCTATAGCGATCATGGCGATCAGCAAATCCGATGCGCCAACACCACAATTGCCGCCAAATGCGACAGGGGCTTCATCCAGCCCATCGAATACTTGCGGCAAGGACGCCGGATCCAGGCCCATCATGGTTTTGCCGGCCGTATCGAAACTTGCGGTCACCACATAAGGCATGCCGGCGGCGATTGATGCCCGGGCCGCGGCCCGGATTTCCTCAGTGGCGGACATGGTTTCAATCCAGCACACGTCTGCGCCGCCTTCTTTCAGGCCGCGCGCCTGCTCCAAAAATGCCTCAAATGCGCTGTCGTCGGTCAGTGCGCCGACCGGTTCAAACAGTTCACCCAACGGGCCGATGGAACCGGCAACAATCACCGGACGGCCGGCGTTTTCAGCGACGCTGCGCGCCAATTCGGCGCCTCGTCTGTTGAGGTCGAATACACGGCCCTCGGCCTTGTGCAACTTCAGGCGATCGCGATTTGCACCGAAGCTGTTGGTTAAAATGAGATCTGAGCCGGCGTCGACGAAGCCCTGATGCAGTTCGCGCACTTTTTCCGGAGCCGTTTCGTTCCAGAATTCCGGCGGATCGCCGGCCTGGAGGCCCATGGCGAAATAGGCGGTTCCGGTTGCGCCGTCAGTCAGCAGCACCTGCTTATCTGCAAGAAGTTGCGACAGTTCTGTCATTGTCGTGCCCATGGAAGCGTGTGTGTTTTGGATCGGCTGTCGTAGATCATGATTTTTGATCATCCGCAAGCTGGCCGGATTTTGGCTCGTGCTCCAGTTCCGATTGCGTGGTGTTTTATTTCCGTATTGGAGAATTTAATCCCTAATGTTTGGATTCGTGCGCTAAGGTTCATTAAATCTTTGCGCAATCTCACTGGCGGAATCGCTTTTTATACAGCGATATAAGTGCGTTGGGGAGAATTTGAATGGAACGAAAAATCGAGTGGTGGACAATAGCGCTGATCTTTGCTTGTTCGGCGATTTGGGTCGCTTTGGTGTTTTCCGGATCGTTTTTACCGCTCTGGATTGTGCTTCCCTGTCTTGCAGTGGTCACGGCGCTTCATGCTTCCTTGCAGCATGAGGCGATCCATGGACATCCGACGCGGCGGCCACTGGTCAATGAACTGCTGGTCTTTCCGGCGCCCGGTCTGTTGTTTCCCTACCGGCGGTTTCGGTCGCTTCATCTGACCCATCACAATGACGAAACGCTGACCGATCCGTATGATGATCCGGAGAGTTTTTATCTGGCGCTCGGTCACTGGCAATCCTTGCCCGGTCCGCTCAAGGCCTTGATGCGGCTCAACAATACGCTGGCGGGCCGGTTGCTTTTCGGGGCGCCGATATTGGCGATTGGATTCCTCGGCGCTGACCTGCGGGCGATCGCTGGCGGCGACGGCAAGATAGCGCGGGCCTGGCTGATCCATATTCCGGCGGTGGCTATCATCATCGCACTTCTGATCGCAGCCGGCATGCCTGTGTGGTTGTATGTCCTCGGGGTTGCGTGGCCGGGATTATCTTTAATACTTTTAAGGACTTACGCCGAACATCAGGCGAGCGAGCGGCCGGGTGCGCGCACGGCGATCATTGAATCGGGGTGGTTTTTCTCGCTACTCTTTCTCAACAACAATTTGCATTATGTCCATCACGCCAATCCCCGGGCGGCCTGGTATCAGCTGCCGGCGATCTATCGGGCCGGGAAAGAAAAATGGCGCGCCGCCAATGACGAATATGGCTATCGCGGTTATGGCGATCTGGCCCGGCGCTATCTCCTGCGGCAGAAAAACCCGGTCGCCCATCCGCATTTGCGCCGATAGCCACTTTTCGGGTAACTCCTTGTGATGAAACAGAAATCCGACCCGGTTGCGACACTGCCAATGTATGACTGGCGGCCTGTGCGCGGGGCAACAGACCGGCTGTGGGCAGCGGTCGCTGCCTCCCTCGATCAACAGGGTATCGCTGCGCCGGCGACCTTGTCGCGAGACGGCGGCGATGGTGCCTGCTGGGCCGATCCGGGGCTCGTTCTGTCGCAGACCTGCGGCTATCCGCTGGTCACAAATCTTGCCGGAAAAGTGCTGTATGTGGCCACGCCGCACTATGACGCGCCGGGTTGTGACAGGCCGAATTATTGCAGTGTTCTCATAGGCTTAAAGGGGGAGGGCAGGGCGGTTCTGGCTGACTTTGCCGGCACCCGGATTGCCTATAATTCCGCCGACAGCCTGTCGGGATCGGTTTCCTTGCGCGCCGCCATCACCGAGACCGGACATGACCCGGCGGGTTTTGGCCAGTGGGTGAAATCCGGCAGCCATATCGGGTCGATCGAGGCGGTCGCCAATGGTGCGGCGGACCTTGCCGCCATCGATGCGGTGGCCTTTGCGCTTGCCGGCGATCATATGGTGGAACTGGTTGAAAACATTCAGGTAATCGGCCAGACCCCGGCGCTTCCGGGCCTGCCGTTTATTACCGCGACAGGCAATGGGTCGATCATTCCGGCGTTGCGGGCGGCGCTTTCAACGGTCCTGTCTGATCCGTCGCTGGCGCCCGATCTGGCAACGCTCCGGCTCACCGGATTGTCGGTTTTGCCGGTCGATACCTATGACGCGGTGACGAAAATGGCCGAACGTGCGGAGTGATGGTTTGGGTGATTGTTCTGGTATTCGTCAGGCGATGGTTTGGTGATGGTATGGGCATGGTTCGGCGCGGAGCGCAATTGGCGCGAAAAACGTGCCGCGACGCCCTTACCATTATGGAGATAATTATCACCACTACCGCCATTCATCCTTGGGACGCATCTGTGACAATCATCACCGGTGTTCAATCCCACAACCGGTCATCATCGGGATAGGACGACAGTTTTTGCGGTCCGGTTTCGGTGATCAGAACCTGCTCTTCCAGTTTCACGCCTTCTTTGCCACCGTGGCGACCACAATAGCTTTCCACGCAGACCACCATGCCGGGCTCCAGCACGCCGTCATAGCCTGACGCTTCCCAATCCTGTGCGTAGGGGATGGAGGGGTATTCGTCGCACAGGCCGACACCGTGCAGCAGGCACGAATAGCGGTTGGGCAGACAGTCGTCGGGCAAGGTGGCAGCGGCCTCGCCGAGTTCGCGGAAGGTTGCGCCGGGTATCAGGATTTCGGTATTCCTTTCGATCTGCTCGCGGGCCATGGCGTAGAGCGCGCGCTGTTCGTTGGTCGCCCGGCCATCACCGGCAAGCCAGGTGCGGGAGATATCGCAACACGATCCGTAGGGACCGATCAGGTCGGTGTCGAAGGCGACCAGATCGCCGGCCGCGATGACCCGCGCCGAGCATTCCTGAAACCACGGATTGGTGCGCGGCCCGGACGACAGCAACCGGGTTTCGATCCATTCGCCGCCGCGGCGGATGTTTTCGGCGTGGAGGATCGACCACAGATCGTTTTCGCTCATGCCGGGATCGAGGCGGGCGTGCATGACGGCCATGGCCGCTTCGCAGGCGGCGATCGAGCAGGCCATGGCGGCCATTTCATCGGCCGACTTGATGACCCGCGCCAGCTCCATCACTTCTTCGCCGTTGGCGATCTCGATGCCCAGGGCGCCAAGTTCATGAACGCCTTCGGGATTAATGCGGTCGATGGCGATGCGCCGGTTGCTGCCGCCATGGGCGTTCACCAGATCGGCAATCTCGGATGCCCATTTACCAGCCAGTTCGCCGACCCGCGGTCCGGCCTCAAAATAATACCAGGCGATGCCGTGGCGCACCTCGTCGACGACATTGGAATGGCCTGACAGATGCTCGCAGCCGTGAAAATCCCACAGCACTACAGGGCCATCGGTGGCGACAAAGACGTAGCGCACCGCATTGTGTGTGCACCACAGCTGCATATTGGTAGCATCGGTGGCGTAGCGAATGTTCAGCGGATCGTAGAGCAGCGCGCCGGCCAGATCGCGGGCGCGCAACTGTTGGCGAACACGCTCCAGCCGGTAGAGCCGCATGGCATCCATGTCGGGGGCGGCCAGATCGACCGCCGCCCATTCGCGCTCGGCCAGCGCGCCGAAACCGAGACGATATTGCGACAGAGCGCCGGCCTTGTCGCGCGCATAGGCCTCCAGTGCATCGGCATCGGCGGCGGTGCCGGGATGTTCGGGCACGACAAAGGGTGCGATTTTTCGCTGCCGGGATCGGAAAAGCGGGCTATCCATCTGGCGGTCCTTCGGTGTTGTATTGTGGAACCGGCACACAAAGGTGCTTATCTGGCGGCGACAGGACCGGTTTTATCCACGACGGGGCGGCACAAACCCGGATGTCTGGCGAAGAAGGCGGAGCCCGGTATGGTGAAACCGATGGGATTGGCAAAACTGATACGGTGGAATGCGGGTGCCGGAATCGCGCTGGCGCTGGCTGTCATCGTCATTGGCATGGCGGTATTTTTTCAATTCGCCGAAGAGCGCCGGGAAGCGCGCGCCGGCAAGATCGCCATCACCGGCGGCGGCTTTTTATACAATTACCGGATCGGCGAAATCCGCTACGGGATCAATTTTCATATTCTGCAACCGATGCCGATCGGCACCCGGCTGCGGGTAACCTTTGAAAATCCGGCTGGCGGCGATCCCCTGGTGGTGACGCGCTCGCTTGGCAGCGATACCAACCGGGTCAGCGTCGAAAGCCCGGCCGTGTCGGGGCTCAAGCTCGGCGAAGCCTATCAGGTGCAGATCGATCTGCGGGATCGGGACAGCGATGCGATCATGGAGCAACTGGCAACGACCTATCAGGTCACTGTCGATCCGGGTCTGGTGCCGGACAAGCCGCTGACCGTGGGGCCGGGCTACCGGCTGAACCCACAATAAGGTTGTGGGCGGGTAAAACCCCGGGGCGGGACACCGCAGGCAAAATTAAACCCCGGGGCAGGGTGCCCCGGGGTCTTGAAACACCAGCTATTCAAGTCGCCTAGCCGTAACGATAGGGCCGTCCGGCTTTTTCCATTGCGGCATTGTAGTCCTTGAAGATCTGGACAACCTTGGCCTTGGTCTCGGATTCGGCGGCAATCTCGTCCCAGAACTTGACCGCGGCGGTTTCCACCGTTGCCCATTCTTCATCGGGGATCGAGGTCAGCTTCATCTTGGTGCCGTTGACCCGCAGATCGGATTCGCCGCCCCAGTACCACCACTGGCGATAATAGTGGGAGCTGTCGAAGGTCACCCGCACCAGTTCCTGAAGATGCTCGGGCAGTTCGTTCCAGCGGTCCATGTTGGCGAAGAACGATCCGGCCCAGGCGCCCGAGATATTGTTGGTCAGGAAATAGTCGGTCACATCGGCCCAGCCGACCGTGTAATCCTCGGTGATGCCGGACCAGGCAACGCCGTCGAGTTCACCGGTCTGCACCGCGACTTCGATGTCTTCCCAGGGCAGGGTGACCGGCACGACACCGAACTGGGTGAGGAAGCGGCCGGCAGTCGGGAATGTGAAGACCCGCTTGCCCTTCAGGTCTGCCAGGCTGTTGATCGGATCCTTGGTGGCAAAGTGGCACGGATCCCACGAGCCGGCCGAGATGTGCTTGACGCCGACCTTGGAATATTCCGCGTCCCAGATCTCGTTGAGGCCGTACTGGTTGAACAGCACCGGCACATCCAGCGAATAACGGCTGGCGAACGGGAAATAGCCGCCGAACACGGTGACTTCGGTCGGCGAGGCCATGGAATCATCGTCGGATTGCACCGCGTCGATGGTGCCGCGCTGCATGGCGCGGAATAGTTCGCTGGTCGGCACCAGCTGATCGCCGACGAACAGTTCGATCTGCATTTCATCGCCGGCGATCTTGTTGAAGGAATCAATCGCCGGCTTGATGACATGCTCGGCCAACGCCGCGCCGGCATAGGTCTGGAGCCGCCAGGTGATCTTGGCGCCCTGGGCATGGACGGCGGGTGCGGCCAGCGCCGCGGCGCCAGCGACGCCGGCGGCACCGGTGCTTGTCAGAAACTTGCGTCTGGTTGTCATTTTTCTTCTCTCCCTGTTTTTCTTGGTTTGGCTTGAGATAACTCTATCCCCATTCAGCCGGATTTGGCTACTTTCCGTAAACATAATTGGGCAGCCACAGCGCGATCTGCGGGAACGCCATGACCAGCACCAGGGCCAGGATCATGACGCCGACAAACGGCACGATCGAGCGATAGATATCGATGAGGGTGATTTCCTTCGGGGCCATCGCCCGCATCAGGAACAGATTGTAGCCGAACGGCGGCGTCATATAAGCGATCTGGGTGGTGATGGTGTAGAGCACGCCGTACCAGATGAGGTCGAAGCCGAGCATCCTGACCAGCGGCACGTAGAGTGGCGCGACAATCACCAGCATCGCCGTGTCGTCGAGGAACGTGCCCATCAGCAGGAACGACAATTGCATCAGGATCAGGATCATCCACGGGTCGAGGCCGAGCTGATTGACGAACAGGTTCTCGATCGCCTTGACGGCACCCAGACCGTCAAACACCGCGCCGAAACCGAGCGCCGCCAGAATGATCCACATGAACATGCACGAGATGGCCAGCGTCTGGCGCACCGAGGTCTCGAACACCGCGCGGGTCATGCGGCGTTTCAGGACGGCAGCCATGAACGCGGCCATCGCACCGATCGCCGAGCTTTCCACCAGGCTGGTCCAGCCATTGACGAAGGGCACCATCATTGTCGCGAAAATGACAATCGGCAAAAGCCCGGCGCGCAACAGCCGCAGTTTTTCGACCATCGGCACATTGCGTTCTTCGGGCGGTAGCGCCGGGCCAAGCTCGGGTTGCAGGCGGCAGCGGATATAGACGTAGGTGATGAACATCGCCGCCATCATCAGCCCTGGAACGGCACCGGCCAGCCACAATTGCCCGACCGGCTGGCGGGCGATCATCGCGTACAGCACCAACACCACCGAGGGCGGCACCAGGATGCCGAGCGAGGAGCCGGCCTGGATCACCCCGGTGACCATGCGCTTGTCGTAACCACGCTTCAGCAATTCGGGCAGGGCAATAGTCGCGCCGATCGCCATGCCGGCGACGGACAGGCCGTTCATCGCCGAGATCAACACCATCAGGCCGATGGTGCCGATGGCCAGTCCGCCGTTTATCGGCCCCATCCAGACGTGGAACATCTTGTACAGATCATCGGCAATGCGCGATTCCGACAGCACGTAGCCCATGAAAATGAACATCGGCAGGGTGAGCAGCGGATACCATTTCATCAGCTTCATGGCGGCCGAGAACGGAATATCGACGCCGCCGGTGCCCCACAGCGCCAGCGCGGCGATGGCGGCGACCGCACCAATGGCGCCGAAGACCCGCTGGCCAGTCATCAGCATCAGCATCATCATGGAGAACATCAAAATGGCGATTAGTTCGTGGGACATCAGCGCTTGTCCTCGCCGCTTTCGGTCTCGGGCAGGCTGGTGCTGATCTCGGTGCCGCGCAGGCGGGCGATATCCTTGAACAGTTCGGCAAATGCCTGCAGCAGCATCAGGAAAATCGCGGTGCACATGGTGATCTTGATCGGCCACATATAGGGCCGCCAGGCAGTGGCGCTGCGCTCGCTGTATTGCAGCGAATAGCTGGTGCTCTCATAGGCGCCGTAGAGCAGGACACCGAGAAACAGGATCAGGAACAGGATCGTGAAACAATCGAATTTGGCCTTCTTGCGCACCGACCACTCGCCGTAAAACAGGTCCATACGGACATTGGAACCGAGCTGGATCGAGTAGGGGCCGCCGAGCAGGTAATAGGTGACCATGGCGAACTGGGCCATTTCCAGCGTCCACAGCGAGGGCAGGAAGAAGGTCTTGGAGATCGACGACCACAACAAGATGCCGATCATGACGAAGATGCCGTACATGATGACGCGGCCAACGGCGCGGTTTACCCGTTCGACAATGCGCACATACGCAACAATCACGCCCGGCATGATTGGGCTTTCATGATTGTGGCCGCAGGTGTGTCTTTTGGTGTGGGCAGGACCGAAAGTGCGTCAGAATCCGGCCGGGGCACAGGTCGCTCAACAGATCGCTCGGGTGGGGGCGTTCAAAGGGTGGTCCGTGTTTGTTATCTGGGCGGACAAACGGAAAAAACATCCCAACCCGCCCGGGCGAAAGGTTACCCATCTTGGCGCGGTCGGCGCAAGGGCTGACCGGCCAAAATGCCCATGGCCTCATTCCTGTGGCTGTTGGCGCGGCGGGCTGGCGACCTTGCGCTCCCGGTGCCAGGCATACAGCCCCGAGGCGACGATGATGGCGGCGCCAAACAGCGCGCGGGCGCCCGGCAATTCATCGAAGATGATCCAGCCATATAAAATCGCCCAGATCAGCAGGGTGTAATTGAACGGCGCCAGCAGCGAGGCGCTGGCGTGGCGGAAGGCGAGAATGATGAACGTATGCGCGGTGCCGCCCAGCAGGCCCATGGTGACCATCAGGGCCCAGCCGGTCCAGTCGGGCGGAATCCAGAAAAACGGCGCGGCCAGGCTGATCAGGACTGTGCCCACAAATGCCGTGTAGAACAGCGTCGACAGGGGGCTGTCGCCGCGCACCTTGCGGGTCAGCATCAGGCCGATGGCCCAGAATATGGCGGCGTTGACCGCGAACACCGCGCCGATATCCAGCAGGCCGCCGGACGGCCAGACCAGCACCAGCATGCCGGCGAAACCGACAATCACCGCGATCCAGCGATGGATGCCGACATGTTCGCCCAGGAACCGGGCGCTGAGGGCGACCATCAACAGCGGCGCGATGAACGATACGGCGATGGCGTCGGCAAGCTTCATCAGGGAGAAGGCGAAGATGATGCAGACCGAGGAGACGACCAGCGCGGTGGCACGGAAAATCTGGGCGGCAAGATTGTCGGTGCGCAGCATCGTGCGCATCCGGGTCGGCCCGAGTAGCACCAGCAGCGGCAAAAGGTGAAAGAAGTAGCGGCCCCAGGCGACCTGAATGCCGGAATAATCCTCGGCGAGATATTTCGAAATCGCGTCCATGGCATTGAGCGTCGCCATGCCGACGATCATCAATACCATGCCAAGCAGGATATTGTCGGCGCGCGCTGGCGCGGGAGCGTCTTGTGTTGCCATGGAGATAAACCCGGATCGGACTGACCAGACTGCTGCGGGCCGCGATTCTTATGTGTAGCGCTTGGTACGATGTTTGGCGGTCAGCGGGTAGGGGGTGCGGTTATGTTGTGTAAGCTGTCCGTCGTCAGATAAATTGGAACAAATGGCGGCCTGATCTACGTGAGTATGTGGCTCATCTGCTTGTTGAAGTTAAGCAGCGGCTTTGCGGTGTTGCAAGCGCCGTTGGTTGATGGTGTGCCTTTTGATCCTTTCTC
>CAXMRP010000011.1:0-31462 GCA_964196155.1 uncultured Polyangiaceae bacterium | reverse complement strand
GATCGCCTGATGCAGGCCATCGGAATAGCGCCGGCCGTCCATCATGCGGCCGGTAAACTCATCGATGATGACGACCTTGTCGTCCTTGACGATATAGTCCCGGTCGCGCTCGAAAATATGGTGGGCGCGCAGGGCATTGTTGAGGTGATGGACGACAGAAACATTTTCCACATCGTACAGACCCTCGCCCTTCAACATGTCGGCATCGCGCAGTATCTGCTCGACATGTTCGGTGCCGTCCTCGGTGAAGGTGGCGGACTTGGCCTTTTCGTCGACTTCGTAATCGTCCGGTGCAAGGCCGGGAATCAGCGCATCGACCGACTGGTAGAGATCGGACTTGTCGTCAATCGGGCCGGAAATGATCAGCGGCGTGCGCGCCTCGTCGATCAGGATGGAATCGACCTCATCGACAATCGCGAAATTGTGACCGCGCTGCACCATGGAAGCCAACTCGTATTCCATATTGTCGCGCAAATAATCGAAGCCGAATTCATTGTTTGTGCCGTAGGTGACATCGCAGGCATAGGCTGCTTTGCGCTGCCCCTGGGACAGGCCGTGGACGATGACGCCGACGGTCAGTCCGAGAAAATTGTAAATCTGGCCCATCCATTCAGAATCACGCGTGGCCAGATAGTCATTGACGGTGACGACGTGGACGCCCTTGCCGAACAGGGCGTTGAGATAGACCGCCAAGGTGGCGACAAGGGTCTTGCCCTCGCCAGTCTTCATTTCGGCGATGGCGCCTTCGTTGAGCACCATGCCGCCGACCAGTTGCACATCGAAATGGCGCTGGCCGAGTGTGCGCTTGGCGGCTTCGCGCACGGTGGCGAATGCGGGAACCAGCAGATCGTCGATGGTTGCGCCGGCCTTGATCTGTTCGCGGAATTCGTCAGTGCGGGCGCGCAGCGCCGTATCGTCCAGCGCCTCCACTTCGCTTTCCAGCGCGTTAATCGCTTCCACGAGTGGCGTGTAGCGCTTGACGCGCCTGTCTGCCGGGGAGCCAAATACCTTGCGTCCCAGTGAGCCGAGGCCGAGCATACAGGAATCCTTACTATTATGCGCCGCCGGATGGATCTCGTGGCGCGTATATCTTGTGGGACAGCGGGCCTTATAACAGGTGCCGAGGTCGGTTCGCCGCTGGAAACAGCACAAGCGGTCTTGATCGTCAATTGATGCTCTGCCTTATAGACGGCAGACGGGGTGAGAGATAAGAACGGCCACTTATTATGTCAACGCTGGTCTTGTTGCCTGCCTGCCGTCTTTTCCGATCAAATTCAGGCTGCGGTGACCAGACAATCCGGGAGAATTCATGACAAGTTCAATTTGGCAACGGGCCGGGTGTACCCTGGCGCTTGGTTTGATGGTGACGCTGGCCAATCCGGCCGGGGCGGCGGACGATACGGTTGTGGCCCGTGTTGGCGCGGTGGCGATTACCGAAGACGACATTGCCTTCGCCATGGCGGACTTTGCCGGCGAACTGGAGCGTGTGCCAGAAGATCAACGGCGCAAGGTTGTGATTGATGTCCTTGTCGACGTTCATTTGCTGGCGAGTGCGGCGCGGGAAAAGGGTCTCGACAAGACTGATGAATTCAGCCGCCGGGTTGAATTTTTGACAGTACGGGCACTGCGCAACGCCTATGTCCAGTCAGAGATCGCCGGGTCGGTGACCGACGCGGAGCTAGCCGCTGAATATAAAAAGCAGACGGCATCGTTTGAGCCGGAAGACCAGGTGCGGGCGCGTCACATCCTTGTGGTCACAAAGGAAGAAGCCGAAGCCATCATCAAGGAATTGGATGGCGGCGCTGATTTTGCCGAACTGGCGACGCAAAAATCGACAGGCCCCAGCGGACCCAAAGGCGGTGATCTGGGCCAGTTCGGTAGGGGCCAGATGGTGCCGGAGTTCGAAGCGGTCGCTTTTGCTTTGCAAACCGGCGCTTACACGGCCGAGCCGATTGAGACCCAGTTTGGCTGGCATGTCATCAAGGTTGATGAGAAAATCCGCAGCGCGCCGCCACCGCTGGACCAGGTGCGCGATCAGATCCAGACCGTGATCGTGCGCGAAAAATTCGAGACCGTGATGGGTGAAATCCGCGATCAGATCAAAGTCGAGATCATCGGTGCGGAAGCGGAATAGCCCGTCGTGACGGATCCTGTTTCGCCGTTTGCGCCGGCAACGCCGCCGGTCCTGCCGGCACTGGCCGGTGCGCGCATGGCCACCGCGCAGGCCGGAATTGTCTACAAGGACCGGACTGACCTGTTGCTCGTGCGGTTCGATGGCGGCGCCAGCGTTGCCGGTGTCTTCACCCGGTCGCAGTGCGCATCGGCGCCAGTCGACTGGTGCCGGAACATTCTTGCCGGCGGGCGGGCGCACGCATTGGTGGTCAATTCAGGCAATGCCAATGCCTTTACCGGCGTCAAGGGCCGGGTTGCCAGCGAACTGTCGGCGAAGGCGGCGGCCGCGGCTGTCGGCTGCGATCCCGAAACGGTGTTTCTGGCCTCGACCGGTGTGATCGGCGAGCCGATGGATCCCGAACCCTTTCAGCGCTGCCTGGGGGCGCTGGCCGATGCTGCCGTTGAAGATCGCTATCTGGATGCGGCATCGGCGATCATGACGACCGACACCTACCCGAAACTGGCGACGCGCACGGTCGAGATCGCCGGCCAGACGGTCACCTTCAACGGCATCGCCAAGGGGTCGGGGATGATCGCACCGGATATGGCGACGATGTTGTCGTTCGTGTTTACCGATGCCGAGATCGCGCCCGTCGAGCTGCAAACGGCGCTGGAGCGGGCCGTATCGGGGTCGTTCAACGCGATTACCGTCGACAGCGATACCTCGACCTCGGACACGCTTTTGGCCTTTGCCACGGGACGTGCTGGCAATGCGCCGTTTGTGGCTGGCGATGATGCATCCGGGTTTGATCTGTTTGCCGACACGCTCAGCGATCTTTGTGCCGACCTTGCCGGCCAGGTCATCCGCGACGGTGAAGGCTTAACCAAGGTTGCGCAGATTAAGGTTACTTCAGCGGCCAGCGACGCCTCGGCGCGAACGATCGCGCGCTCCATCGCAAATTCGCCGCTGGTCAAGACGGCGATTGCCGGTGAGGACGCCAATTGGGGGCGGGTGGTGATGGCGGTTGGCAAGGCCGGAGAACCGGCCGATCGGGACCGGATTTCGATCTGGTTCGGACCCCACCAGGTGGCGGTCAACGGCGAGCGGGACGCGGGCTACTGCGAAGATCAAGTGTCGGATTACATGAAGAATTCTGAACTGGAAATCCGGGTCGATCTGGGCCTGGGTGCCGGGGAATCAGCGGTTTGGACGTGCGATCTCACCTATGGCTATGTGCGTATCAATGCCGACTACCGAAGCTGAATTGACCGATCCCGGCAAGCCGCTGCTGATCGTTGTTGCCTGCGCACTGGTTGATATCGACGGGCGGGTGTTGATTACCCGGCGGCCACCGGGAAAATCGATGGCGGGCCTATGGGAATTTCCGGGGGGAAAAATTGATCCCGGCGAGACGCCGGAAGCGGCAATTATCCGCGAAATGGACGAGGAGCTGGGCGTTAATATTACTGATTCCTGTCTCGCACCCCTGACGTTCGCCAGTCACGATTATCCAAAATTTCATCTGTTAATGGCACTTTTTGTGTGCAGGCGATGGACAGGCACGCCGGTACCACGGGAAGACCAAACTTTGAAATGGGTCCGCCCGAACCGGCTTCGTGAATTTCCGATGCCGCCTGCCGATGAACCGTTGATCAGTCACTTGACCGATCTTTTGTAGTTGAAAGAAATACGACGAGGGTTGCAGCAAATGGCAGGTCATAACGTGATGCGCCGCTACATAGTCGATGAGTCCGGGGCCAGTGCCGTGGAATACGGCATGGTTGTGACAATTCTTTCGTTGGCGCTTTTGGGTATCGTTGGCACCGGGTCGTCGCTGGGCGGCCTGTATGACACGGTGGTCGTCAAGGTCGCGCAGGCGCTTGGCCCCTGATCGACCAAGTCTGGGTCCGGGCCGCCGATCGACAGGCCCAACTGCTTGCTGACGCTATTCGATTTTCACGTTGGCACCGGTCGCTATCAGCTACCGGATTTTTTACGTTTCAAGGATTTTCGTCAAACTCACGGTGCCTGATCCGCGCGCGGCCGGTTTTTGCTGGCTTTCGTGGGGTGCCCAGCCGGAGACCGACAGGATATCGAAGGTGGCGCGAACCCGCCCGTCCGGATCGCTGTGGCGGGCGCTGTAGGCGGCTGTAACGTGCTCCAGCAGTCCGCGTGTTGTTGGCATCCGGTCACGCTGGGCGAGCGAATTGGTTGCCCCCATGGCCTTGAGATCAGCGAACAGACCGGCAGCATCGGCATAGCGGACATTCAGGCGGTCATTGTCGCACACCGGCAGGGCGAAACCGGCGCGGTGGAGAAGTGCGCCCATGTCGCGGATATCGACAAACGGCATGACCCGGGGGCTGATGCCACCGCGCTGGTGCAATTCGGCCTGGGCAAAGGCCTGGCGCAATTCGGTCAATGTCTCTCCCCCCGGCAAGGCGGCCAGAAACAGGCCATCCGGGCGCAAGGCGCGGCGGATCTGGACTAGTGTACCGGGAAGATCATTGACCCAGTGCAGGGTCAGCGCACTGACAACGAGGTCGACGCTGGCCTGCGCAATCGGCAGGCGTTCGGCATCGGCGAATGCGATATTGCTGGCAGTTGTCGGTCCGACCGGCGGGACGCTGGTCATCGCCAGTGTATCCACGTGCCCGACCTTGGGCGAATTGTTCAACATGGCCGTGATGGCGCCGGTCTGGTCATCAAGGGCAAGGGCCCGGTCAAAACGCCGCTCGACAATTTCCAGCCGGGCGGCAAGGTCGGCAATCGTCTCGCGCATCAGCCAATCTGTATCGCCGGCGGCGTTGCCGGCGTGGTCGCGCATGGCACGGGCGATCCGCTGCCGTAACAGGGGCCGATCGACAATGTCGGGCGGCGCATTTTTGCTGATGTTGTCGGCGTTATTCATCACTTGCGCGCGCTAACCGGTTCGCCAATCTGGCCTGTAGCGGCGGCAGCATGTACGGTTTGCCGATGAATGCCAATGCTGCACTGACCGGCAAGCCGGCACGGCGCGCTCTTGCGGCGCTGGCCGACATTGCCGTGCCACCGATATGCTGCCATTGCCGCAGCGCCACCAGCGACAATCATGCCGTGTGCGGGGCGTGCTGGGCGCAGATGTCGTTTATCGAACCGCCTTATTGCGCGGTGCTCGGATCGCCGTTTTCCCATGATCTGGGCGATGACATGGTCAGCGCCGATGCGATCGCCGATCCGCCGCCGTTTTCGCGCCTGCGCAGCGCCGTTGCCCATGACGCGGTGGCCCGGACGCTGGTGCACCGGCTGAAATTCGGCGACCGGCCCGACTTTGCCCGGTTCATGGCGACGTTGATGTGCCGCGCCGGACGGGCGCTGCTGGAGCCAGACCGTGTCATCATTCCGGTGCCGCTTTATCGCTGGCGCCTGTGGCAGCGGCGGTTCAACCAGGCGGCGGAACTTGGCGCGGCCCTATCAACCCAGAGCGGGCTTGACCATGACCCGCTGGCCTTGCGGCGCATTCGATCGACGAAAAAGCAGGTCGGCCTGTCGGCCCGGCAGCGGGCCGATAATGTGCGCGGCGCGTTCCGGGTGGATGCCGCCGCGCGCATCCGTATCGCCGGGCGCAAGGTGTTGCTGGTTGATGATGTCTACACATCCGGCGCGACGATCAAGGCGGCGACCCGGGCGCTGGTGCGCGCCGGGGCTGCCGATGTGGCGGCGCTGACCTTCACCCGCGCCGTGCGGCAATAGGCGAAAATCAATCGGCAGGACTGGCTGACATGAGCGTATTTCGTGATTACTGAATCACTCAATACGCGCTATCTTTTTGATTTTGCGCACATTTTGATCCGAAAACCGGTTCCCAGTTTTCGGACTGCGCGCCAAGGCTTGTATGGCATTGTTTTCATTGACGCCTTATATGCTGGTGACGCCAGTAACGGGTTTGATTGATGCCGGACATAACAATTTATACGCGGAGATTTTGCGGTTATTGCACTGCCGCCACCGCGCTTTTGGGCAACAAGGGCGCCACGTTCAGCGAAATTGATGCGACGGCCTCGCGGGAAAAGCGCCAGGAAATGCAGGACCGGTCCGGCCGGATGACCTTTCCGCAAATATTCGTCGGTGACAGGCATGTTGGCGGTTTCAGCGAATTGCGGGCGCTGGACATGGCCGGCAAGCTTGATCCGCTGCTGCGGCCGAGTGGTGGAGACAGCGGCGAAGACACCGGCAAGGACACCCAGTGATCATGAGTTTCAAAGCAGCATGTGTTCAGTTGAATTCCGGTATTGAAGTTGCACGCAATATTGCTACCGTCGAGCGGCTGGTGCGCGAGGCGGCGAGCGCCGGCGCGACCTATGTGCAGACACCGGAAATGACCAATATCGTCCAGCGGAAACGGTCCGATCTTGCGGCGGCGATTTCGCTGCCGGCAGACGACCCCACCCTTGCGGCGGCTTCGGCGCTGGCCGGGGAAATGGGCATCACACTTCACATTGGTTCGCTGGCGCTGGATGCCGGCGGCGGCAAAATCGCCAACCGGGCCTTTGTGTTCGGTCCCGATGGTGCGGTACTGGCCGAATATGACAAGATCCACCTTTACGATGCCGATTTGCCCGGCGGCGAAAGCTGGCGGGAATCAAAGGTCTTTACCGGCGGCGAGCAGTCGCCGGTGGTGAATATCGGCGAGGCGCGCCTGGGCGTGACGATCTGTTACGACATCCGCTTCCCGGCGCTCTACCGGGCGCTGGCTCATGCCGGTGCTGATGTCCTGAGCGCGCCGGCAGCGTTTACCCGGCAAACCGGGTTAGCCCATTGGCATGTGCTGCAACGGGCGCGGGCAATTGAAAACGGCGCGTTTGTGATTTCCGCCGCGCAGGCCGGCCTCCACGAGGATGGCCGGGAGACCTATGGCCATTCGATCATCGTGTCGCCATGGGGCGAGGTGCTGGCGGAAGCCGGTGACACTGGCGAGGGGGTCATTGTCGCCGAGATCGACATTGCCAAGGCAGCCGATGCGCGGGCACGCATTCCTGTCCTGAAGAACGAGCGGCCGTTCGGCGTGACACTATGCGGTGACGGCAATCCGGCTCGGCGAGCCGCCTCATGATCAAGTATCAACTGCACTGCGACGGCGGCCACAGGTTCGAGACCTGGTTTTCAAACTCTGCCGCTTATGACGATCAGCGCGCCAAGGGCCATGTCACCTGCCCCGATTGCGGCTCCGGCGAAGTAGAAAAAGCGCTGATGACGCCGCAGGTTGCGCCCAGGGGATCGCGGATCGGCGGCACGGGCAAGACGGTCAATGTCGCGGCCAACCACGCCATGCAGAAAGAGGCGATGGCGCTGATGCGCAAGGTGCGCGATCACGTGACCGAAAATGCCGATAATGTCGGCGACAAATTCGCCGAGGAAGCGCGCAAGATCCACTACGAGGAGGTCGAACCGCGCGGCATCTACGGTCAGGCGACCCAGGAAGAGAGCAAGGAACTGAAAGACGAGGGGGTGGAGTTCCACCCGCTGCCGGTGCTGCCCGAGGACCAGAATTGAGGGTCGATACCGGCACCTGATCGGTTCATCTGACGATCCACGAATTCCTAGTCCCGCACTGCCGCCAGCATGTAGTTGACGTCCATGTCTTGAGTGCGCTGCCAGTCGCCGGTCAGCGGATTGTAACTAATGCCGGTGCGGGTTGTCACGGTCATGTCGCCGTTGGCGAGAGCCGCTTCCAGTTCTTCGGGCGTGACCAGCTTGTCATAGTCGTGCGTGCCGGCCGGCAGCCAGCGCAGGATGCGTTCGGCGGCGACAATCGCCAGCGCCCAGGCTTTTCGCGTGCGGTTGATTGTTGAGGCCACCATCAACCCGCCGGGGCGCACCATGGCGGCGCAGGCGGCGATATAGGCCTCGACATCGGCGACATGTTCGACCACTTCCATATTCAAGATGACGTCGAAGGTCTCGCCGGCCTCGGCCAGGGCTTCGGCGGTAGTGGCGCGATAATCGATGGCCAGTCCGCTGGCGGCGGCATGAATTCGGGCGACCTCGATATTGGTTTGCGACGGGTCGACGCTGACCAGATCGGCGCCGAGCCGAGTGACCGGTTCGCTTAAAATGCCGCCACCGCAGCCGATGTCGAGGAACCGCAAACCGGCAAACGGTTTGGGGTCGTTTTCATCGCGACTGAGGCGGTCGCAGACAATTTCCTTGATAAAGGCGATGCGGACCGGATTGATGATGTGCAATGGCCGGAACTTTGAGCGCGGGTCCCACCAGTCGGCCGCCATGGCCTCGAATTTGGCGATCTCGGCCGGATCAATGGTTATATCGGCGGCCTTCGTCGCTGATGTGGTCACAGTTTCGGCCATGTTTGTTCTTAGCCGGTACGCCGGGTCGATGCGAGGGTTGATCATCGCGCCGGTGAACCGATTGCGGGGCCCGGTTACTGCGCGAGGTTACAAATCCACGTTGGATACAAATTGCGCGCCCAAGTTGCGGTGATGAGTTGCGGGAAATGGCAGAACCCGATAAAAGCCCGCTCAATTGTTGACGGAACGCAGCTTATGCGGCCTGTCCAGTTCGCCGGCCGCCGCACCTATGTGATGAGGCGGCTTTTGATTGTCCTGATGTATGGAGAACCGTCATGACCCGACTGGTCATGAAATTTGGCGGCACGTCGGTTGCCGACCTTGAGTGCATTACCAACGCCGCCTGCCATGTGAAGCGGGAGGTGGAGGCGGGCAATCAGGTGGCCGTTGTGGTGTCGGCGATGGCCGGGCGGACCAACGAACTGGTTGGCCTGTGCCGGGAAGCCTCGGTGCTGCACGACGCCCGCGAATATGACACGGTGGTGGCCGCCGGCGAGCAGGTGACCTGTGGCCTGATGGCGATTACCCTGCAAGGCATGGGGGTCGATGCCCGCTCGTGGCTGGGCTGGCAAATCCCGGTATCGACCGACAATGCCCACGGTTTTGCGCGCATTACCGATATCAATCCCGAAATGCTCAATGAGCGGTTTGCGATCGATCAGGTGGCGGTGGTGGCGGGATTTCAGGGGGTTGGACCCGACAACCGGATCGCCACACTGGGGCGGGGTGGGTCGGACACCAGCGCGGTGGCGCTGGCGGCGGCGATTGGCGCGGACCGCTGCGACATTTATACGGATGTGGACGGGGTCTATTCAACCGATCCGCGCATTGAGTCCCGGGCCAGGCGGCTGGACAAGGTGGCCTTTGAAGAAATGCTGGAAATGGCCTCGCTGGGCGCCAAGATCATGCAGGTGCGCTCGGTCGAACTGGCAATGGTGCACGGGGTGCGGACCTTTGTGCGCTCCAGTTTTGCCGACCCGGATGAACCGCAAACCGGCGCCGGCAACCTGCCGGTCGGAACCTTGATATGCGATGAGGATGAAATCGTGGAAAAGCAACTTGTCACCGGTATTGCCTATTCCAAGGATGAGGCGAAAATCACCCTCCGGCACGTCAAGGATCAGCCCGGCGTGGCGGCGGCGATATTCGGGCCGCTGTCGGAGGCGTCGATCAATGTCGACATGATCGTGCAGAACGTGTCGGAAGATGGCCGGCGCACCGACATGACCTTCACGGTCACGCAATCCGACTATGAGCGGGCCATGGCGCTGATTGATGATCTAAGCGACGTGGTGGAATTTGACAGTGTGGCCGGATCTGACGATGTGGCCAAGGTGTCGGTGATCGGCATCGGCATGCGAAGCCATGCGGGTGTTGCGGCAGAGGCGTTCAAGGCGCTTGCGGAACGCGGCATCAATATCCAGCTTATCACTACGTCGGAGATCAAGATTTCGATCCTGATCGACAAGGCCTTTACCGAACTTGCGGTGCGGACTTTGCATTCGGTGTACGAACTGGACAAGACCTGACTTTTTAGGATTCAGGCCGACATTCGGTGATGGGATATAGTGTGCTGGCGGCGCACCGGGATTTAGCCGACCAGGGAATAAATTGAACGGCCGGTACGTGGCCGGCAGGTGAGGAAATCGTTGTCAATGCGCGTGTTGCTTGCAGGACCAAGGGTATTGCTGCGCCGGCTGCGCGAAGTCATGGCCGAGCCGAAGGGCGCGCAGGAGCGGCTTGACGAGATCGTCCGGCTGATCGCCTCCAACATGGTGGCCGAGGTGTGCTCGGTCTATGTGCTGCGCGCCGACAACATGCTGGAACTCTACGCCACCGAAGGCCTGAATCGGGATGCGGTGCATCGCTCGGTGTTGACGGTTGGCAAGGGGCTTGTCGGCGACATCGCGGCGCAGGCGCGGCCGCTCAATCTGTCGGATGCGCAAAGCCATCCCGATTTTGCCTATCTGCCGGAAACCGGCGAAGAGATTTATCACGCCTTTCTGGGTGTGCCGGTGCTGCGGGCCGGGCGCACGCTGGGGGTACTGGTTGTCCAGAACAAATCCTATCGCGCCTATGACGAAGAAGAGGTCGAGGCGCTTCAGACCACTGCGATGGTGCTGGCCGAACTGATCGCGGCGGGCGATCTGGAAGATCTGGCGGTACCGGGCACCGATCTTGATCTCAATCAGCCGCTGCGCCTGTCGGGTGCGGCCTTTGCCGAGGGGATTGCGCTTGGCCGGGTGGTTCTGCACGAGCCACGGGTGGTCGTCACCCGGCTGATCGCCGACGATGTTCCGCACGAGCTAAAGCGGCTCGATGGGTCGATGGCGAGCCTGCAATTGTCGGTCGATGACCTTTTGGCGCGGGGCGCGGAGGCCGGCGCCGGTGAACATCGCGATATTCTGGAGGCCTACCGGATGTTTGCTCAGGACCGGGGCTGGACCTTGCGGCTGCGCGAAGCGATCCATTCCGGACTGACTGCGGAAGCCGCCGTGGAGCGGGTGCAAAGCGATATGCGGGCGCGGCTCACCCGGCAGACCGATCCGTTCCTGCGCGATCGGCTGCACGACTTCGACGATCTGGCAAACCGGCTTTTGCGCGAACTGATGGGCCGGCCGCACGGACCGCTGGAAGGCGAAATGCCAGACGATGCGGTGGTCGTTGCGCGCAACATGGGCGCGACCGAGCTTCTCGATTACGACCAGCAACACCTGCGCGGGCTTGTGCTGGAGGAGGCCGCCCCGACCAGCCATGTGGCTATCGTTGCACGGGCACTGGGGATCGCGACGGTCGGTCAGGTCACCGATATGGTGGCGCTCGTCGAAGATGGCGATCCGATCATTGTCGATGGCGAGACCGGTGATGTGCATTTGCGCCCGCCCGCCGACATTGAAACCGCCTACGCCGACAAGGTGCGGTTTCGGGCGCGCCGGCAGGAACAGTATCGCCAGGTCCGCGACGAGCCTGCCGTCAGCCGCGACGGCATCGATATTACCATGCAGATCAATGCCGGGCTGATGATGGACCTGCCGCATCTTGCCGAATCGGGCGCTGTCGGCATTGGCCTGTTCCGCACCGAATTGCAGTTCATGATTGCCTCGACCTTTCCCCGTCTTGGCGAACAGCAGGCCTTTTACAGCAAGGTGCTTGACGAGGCCGGCGACCGGCCCGTGACATTTCGTTCGCTCGATGTGGGTGGCGACAAGGTGTTGCCGTATCTGCGGCCGCAGGCGGAAGAAAACCCGGCGATGGGCTGGCGGGCAATCCGGCTGGGCCTGGACCGGCCGGCGCTGTTGAAGACCCAGATTCGCGCCTTGCTGAGGGCCGGGGCCGGACGTGATCTGCGGTTGATGTTTCCGATGGTCACCGATGTCAGCGAGTTTGAGCGGGCGCGGGCGATCGTCGATCGCGAGCGGACCCATCTGCACCGGCACGGTCACGAGACGGCGACATCGCTGAAACTTGGCGCGATGATCGAGGTTCCGGCGCTGTTGTGGCAGCTGGATGAGCTATTGGACGCGGTGGATTTCGTCTCGGTCGGATCCAATGACCTGATGCAGTTCATCATGGCCAGTGATCGCGGCAATACGCGGGTTGCCGGCCGTTTCGATCCGCTCAGCCCGTCATTCCTGCGGCCACTTCGGAAGATTATCGACCGGGCTGAAATCCACGGCAAACCGGTGACGTTGTGCGGTGAAATTGCCGGCCGGCCGCTGGAGGCGATGGCGCTGCTGGCGATCGGCTACCGCGATCTGTCGATGGCGCCCTCGGCGATCGGCCCGGTGAAAGCGATGATCCGGACCCTTGATCTTTTGCCGCTTGCCGACAAACTGAAGGGCGTGATTGAAAAGGGTGTCTCGGCATCCGAGGTGCGGGCGGAATTGCATGCCTGGGCCGACCTTCACCGCATTCCGGTGTAAAAGCATGGTCGGCGATTCGAATTACCATCTGAAAAAGTGACATGAGCGACGAACCAACAATCAGAGTTCCCCAAGCGCGGCTTGATGCTGTCATCGCCCGTCACGAAGCGATCCTGGCGGCGTTGGCAGACGCGCCAGAGCCGAGCGAAATGATCCGGCTGTCGCGGGAATTGTCCGAACTGGACGAAGTCGCCGAAAAGGCCCGCGCGATGCGGGAGGCGGAAGGCGAACTTGCCGAAGCGCGGGCGCTGGCGGCTGATGCCGCGGCAAGTGCCGATGATGACGCGGACATGCGGGCAATGGCTGAAGAGGAATGCAGCGCGCTGGAAGCGGAGATCGCGACCCTCGGCCAGACGCTGCGGCTTTTGCTGTTGCCGCGCGATGCAGCCGATGACCGCAGTGCGATATTGGAAGTGCGCGCCGGGACCGGTGGTGACGAGGCGGGCCTATTCGCCGGCACGCTGTTCCGCATGTATGAGCGCTTTGCCGCTGCCCATAAATGGAAGATTGAAATCCTGTCCCTGAGCGAAGGCGACATGGGCGGTTACAAGGAAGTGGTCGCGGCGATCAAGGGCAAGGGCGTTTATGCGCGGATGAAATATGAATCCGGGGTTCACCGGGTCCAGCGGGTGCCGGAGACTGAATCCAGCGGACGCATTCATACATCGGCGGCAACCGTGGCGGTGCTGCCGGAAGCCGAAGATGTCGATATTGAGATCCGGCCCGAAGACATCCGCATCGATACGATGCGGGCATCGGGCGCCGGCGGGCAGCATGTGAATACCACCGATTCGGCCGTGCGGATGACCCATTTGCCGACCGGCATCGTGGTGTTGCAAAGCGAGAAATCGCAACACCAGAACCGGGCGCGGGCCGAGCAGATCATGCGGGCGCGGCTTTATGATCTGGAGCGCCAAAAGGTCGCCAACGAGCGGGCCGAAGCGCGGCGCGACCAGATCGGGTCGGGGGACCGTTCAGAGCGCATCCGCACCTACAATTTCCCCCAAGGGCGGGTCACCGATCACCGGATCAATCTGACGCTCTACAAACTTGACGCGATCCTTGACGGCGAGGGGCTGGACGAAGTGGTCGACGCGCTGCGCACCGATGAACAGGCGCGGCTTCTGGCTGAATTTGAAGAGACGCCGGCGTGACCACCTATCAGGGCGCGCTGGCTGATGGCCGCCAACGGCTGGCGGCGGCGGATATTGCCAGTGCCGCGCTGGATAGCCGGATACTGCTCAAGGCGGCGACCGGGGTCAGCGACACCGATCTGATTGCCCGTGGTGACTCCCTTGTCCCCGAAGCGCCGGCTGCACACTATCGCACCTTGCTTGACCGGCGGGTAAAGCGGGAACCGGTGGCGCAGATTATTGGCGAAAGGGAATTTTACGGACTGATACTGTCTGTCACAGGGGCTGTTCTGTCGCCGCGTCCGGAATCGGAATTGCTGGTCGATCGGGCGGTCGCCGCGCTGACCGGGCGGGCGGGTTCAACAAGCCTTTGCGATCTGGGCACCGGTTCGGGCGCATTGCTTGTCGCCATCCTCGACCGCATGCCCTCCGCGCAAGGGCTTGGTGTGGATATCAGCGCCGATGCGTTGGCGGTTGCGCGCGCCAATGCGAAGCGGGCCGGGGTTGCCGGCCGGGCAGTGTTTGCCGGTTGTGATTTTTGCGCGGGACCATTGGATCTGGGCGCATTGGCGGTGCCCTATTGCGGCCCGTTTGATTGCATTGTTGCCAATCCACCCTATGTGCGGACCAGTGATCTGGATCGGCTGGAGCCGGAGGTGGCGCTGTTCGAACCCCGGTTGGCACTGGACGGTGGCGTGGATGGTCTTGATGCCTATCGGCGCGTGATGCCGCATCTTGGCACTATCGCGAAAAGCGATGGCGTGGTTGTGCTTGAAATCGGTGTCGGCCAGGACAGTGCGGTCGCCGACCTGTTGGCGGATTGGGGTTTTGGCGATGTGGAAACATACCCCGACCTTGCAGGGATTGCCCGTTGTGTAACTGCCTGCAAATGCGGCCGTTAACCGATTTTAACCTGGCTTTAACAGGTTGTGGTTGATCGGCAAAAAAGGGCTTGGAATAACACGCCAATCAGGATAGCTTCATGGCGCGAACCGGGGCACAAGACATTTTGTCATGCCGCAGGAGCGGGCCTCAGACGGGGCATTACGTTCAAGCAGTTCGCTAGCGTCGCACTCGCCGGAGAGACTTACAGGGCCGGATGGCAGCCAGTTGTGGTGGTTGGTCATGTTGATGTGAGTTGGGCTGGTTTGGATTTTGGCCGGTTGAATTGAATTCAACCGGGCGACGAGATTTCAGCGAATTGACGAACACTTGGCGAGACGATCGGAGCCGAGCCAAACAATGAGAATGGTGCCAAACAATGAGAATAGTGAATGAGGCATAATCAAAACAGGCGTTCCCGTGGCCGTAGTCGCAAGGGGCCAAATCCGCTGACGCGGAGCTACGAATCGAACGGTCCGGACGTCAAGGTCCGTGGCACGGCGGCGCATGTCGCGGAGAAGTACAGCACCCTTGCCCGCGACGCGCTTTCATCCGGCGATACGGTGGCGGCGGAAGCCTACTTCCAGCATGCCGAACACTATAACCGGATCGTTGCCACGGCACAGGCGCAAGCCCAGATGCAGAACCAGCCGCAGCCTGGTTCGCCGCAATCGGGCCGTGGTGGCGAAGACGATGGCGCCCAACGCTCTGGCTTCAATGGTAATGGCGAAAATGGCGGTCGCGGCGAATGGTCGGGTGGCGATGCCGGCGAGGCCGGTACCAGCGAAAATGTCGAAGCGACATCGGCCAGTCCGAAATCCGGCAATGACGAAGCTTCAGGTGACGATGCCGGCAAGCCGGTGTCCCGTGCCCGCAAGAATGGCAGTGCGGATGCGGCTGACGAGCAGCAAACGGCACCGGCCAGCAAGCCCAACGGACGCCGCCCGCGGCGGAAAAAGGCTGATATTGTTGCCGCCGCCGCGCCCGAAGCCGACGCCGGCGATGCCGATGCGGACAAAAAGCCGGCCGGTGATGAAGACAAAACCCAGGACGGCTCGGCCGCGCTTGCTGCATTTCCCGACTGATTATCCGGGCCCCGATTGATTTTCGGGGCCTGATTGATCGGGCCGAATGTTCGCGTTGAAGCAGTTTGGCTGATTGATTGACCGGCGCCAGTCAGAAACAGTTGGTGGGCGAATACCCTACATCTGGAACCGGTCACCGACCCGCAGTTCGCCATCGGTCGTTGCGGACAGGTAAATTCCAAAATCCATGTGGGCGAAATAGCCCATCAGTGTGCGCGGGATCTGGCGATCAATCACGCCGGTCGCCGGATCGACATTGGTGGCATTGCAGCGGGACGTGCGCGAGCGGGCCTGCAAATTGATGCCGGGCAGTTGGATCGACCGGCCGATCCAGTCCAGCTCGGCATAGGGCGGCGCACCGTCAATGATGATGTTGGCGCGAAACCGGGCCGGATCAATCGGCTCGCCGAGGCGGGCTTCCAGATCACGCAGGCTGGCAAGATTGATCAGGTGCAGGCATTTTTCGCCGACATCTGAAAATGTGTGGCCATCGGCAAAGCGGATTTTTGGCGGTCCGTTCAATATTCCCGAAAAAGCCAGGGCTGACCAGTATTCAATCGCCTCGCGGCCATCGTCCTCATAAAGGCTCTCCGATACCTGGATCGCCCCGTCGCGGCGGATCGTGAATTGCCCGGTGCCCGGATCGAATTCTGTTTCATATTCGGCCAACAGGGCATTGCGCATCAGCACCAGGAATTTCGTCTTGCTCAGATGCGCCGGGGCAGTGGCGTCAAATCCTGACGGTCCGTTTTCGATGGCATACTGCCGGTCGTGGGGGATGATACCACCGGCGGGCACCAATGCCCGGTCAATGGCGTCGGCGGAAAAGCCCTTGACCGGATAGCGGTACAGGGCGGTGATGACGCAGGTGTCCGCTTTGCGATCCTCCGCGTCCGTCCCGTTCTGTTCGTCCTGCCTGCCGTCCGCCATGGACACTCCATGCCATTGCCGTGGACCGACGTCCAGCCCGGCAATGACGATGGATAATTGTACGGTACGGCGGCAGCGATTGACCGATCACCACATCATGACGGCGGAATCACCACTGGCCCAGTTCACATAAAGGCGGATGCGCAGCACATATTTGCGGTCGTTGTGCAACCAGGTTGTTATATTGGCATTCAGCTCGGTGCCGCTGTCATCATCGCCCTCGATAAAGTGCAGGCCGTCGTCGCGGTCTTCAAACAGCACCATCACGGTATCGGAATTTCCGAATGTGCGGATCGAATACTCCCGGGTGATCTCCGGCTCGATCGCAAAATTCGCTTGGCCGCCAGGTTCAAGCGACAGGAAGCGCGGCCTGAGGGGCTCCAGCGTCGGAAAATTGGGATTGGAAATTTCCGGATAGAACCGGCGGACTTCGGCTTCGTCCTCGTCAGTCAGGCCCAGTGCCGGCGATAGTCCGCCGTTATACTGGGAAGGCTGAACGATGAGGCCGGAAGGAAACCCGTAATGCATGATGGAGTCGGGATCCCAGGCTGATCCCTCGACCGTGGCGGTCGGCAATTTGCGAAGGACGTTGCGGAATGTCTGCTCCCGGGTCCAGTTGTTGGGCGGGCCGCCGAAATAGGCGTAGACCGCGTCCTCGTCCCAGACAATTCCGGAAAACGGATTTTGGTGCTCGTGGGGAAAGCCCAATGTGTGGCCGATTTCATGAACCGAGACATCTGTCCCGCGGGAATCTGCGGCGATTGACCAGCCGAAATTCATCGTCCGCTCATGCTGTCCGGGAATGTCGATGACGTCGCGGCCGACATAAGACCAGGCGCCGTCATTGGCGAGAAAACCGATGCGGATTTCCGCCTCATCAATTGCGGTGACCTCTTCAAATGCGATTCCGATGCCGACATCGTCCCAGATCTGGAAGCTGTCGCGAACCAGATCCCGCTCCGATTCCGATCCCGACCATGGGCCGGAGGGGAAGAAGTAGTAGCGCAGGGTCGTGCCGTTCACCCATTTCCTGCCGATGTAGCGCAGCAGGCGTTCGCGCTGGGGCGATACATTTTGTGCAAATTCCCGCTCTCGAACTTCCGGCAATGCGCAGAACCGGTGATCGTGGCCATGACTGCCGCCATCATCATTGCCGGTATACCCGTCAGTAGACGAACTCAGATGGTCAATGGAATTTTCTAGCTTATCCAGCCGGCCGTCAATCTTGTTTATCTGTTTTGACAGTGTGCGGTAATTTTCGGCCATCGTTCTCTCCCGTGTACTTTCGGTTTACGGAATATTAATAAAGTCTATTTGCCGGGTCAAACTACGAATATCAAATATTGAGACTAATTACAGAATTCACAATTTATTCACTATCAGGAAATCTTCGCAAATCTTTCCCTTCGCCGGTCGGTGTATCGCGACGGTGTTGATTGATCTGATTTTGATAGGATAGATTGCACATCAGTGCGGCGAAGATGCGGCAATTCCAGGTTGAACTCCGCGACAGCCAGGCGCAGAGCCTTGTGTGGCCGTATGGCAACACCATATTGAGCAGGCAGCACGCCGCAACGGGTGTTGCGCTTCACGGATCTGAGGCCAATGAGGGGTGCCAATGGGCCCATCGGCGGTGCTGAAAAGGGGGATCACATGAATTTTGAGACCTATACGGATCGCGCGCGGGGTTTTGTGCAGTCGGCACAGACTTATGCGCTTGGCGAGGGCCACCAACAATTTGCGCCAGAGCATGTTCTGAAAATTCTGATGGATGACCCGGAGGGTCTGGCCGCCGGCCTTGTCGAGCGGGCGGGCGGGCGTGCCGCCGATGTGCTGCTTGGGGTTGAAAGCGCTCTTGCGAGCCTGCCGAAAGTTTCCGGCGGCTCGGGGCAGCTTTATCTGGCGCCACCGATGGCCAAGGTTTTCCAGACGGCGGAAAAGATCGCAAAAAAGGCCGGCGACAGTTTTGTCACGGTCGAGCGGCTGTTGCTCGCGCTGGTCCTGGAAAAGGACGCGGCGACCGCTGGCATTCTTGCCAAGGCTGGTGTTACTGCCCAGTCCCTGAACGGGGCGATTGAATCCCTGCGTCAGGGCCGCACCGCCGACACGGCCAATGCCGAGGGCGGTTATGACGCACTGAACAAATATGCCCGCGATCTGACGGTCGAGGCGCGCGAGGGGCGGCTTGATCCGGTGATTGGACGCGATGAGGAAATCCGCCGGGCGATCCAGGTGCTGTCGCGGCGCACCAAGAACAATCCGGTGCTGATTGGCGAGCCGGGGGTTGGCAAGACGGCGATCGCCGAGGGGCTGGCGCAGCGGATCGTCAATGCGGATGTACCGGAATCGCTCAAGAACAAGAAGCTGATGTCGCTCGACATGGGGGCGCTGATTGCCGGCGCGAAATATCGTGGCGAGTTTGAGGAACGGTTGAAGGCGGTACTGTCTGAAATCAGTGCGCAGGATGGCGAGATCATCCTGTTCATCGACGAAATGCACACGCTGGTTGGCGCCGGCAAGGCAGACGGGGCGATGGATGCGTCCAATCTCCTAAAGCCCGCACTGGCGCGCGGCGAACTGCACTGTGTCGGTGCGACGACGCTTGATGAGTATCGCAAGCATGTGGAAAAGGATGCGGCACTGGCCCGGCGATTCCAGCCGATCTTTGTCGACGAGCCGAGCCCGGAAGACACGATTTCGATCCTGCGCGGGCTGAAGGAAAAATACGAACTGCACCATGGCGTGCGGATTTCCGACAGCGCGCTGGTGGCGGCGGCGAACCTGTCCAACCGCTACATCACCGACCGGTTTTTGCCGGACAAGGCGATTGACCTGATGGACGAGGCGGCATCGCGTCTGCGGATGCAGGTAGATTCCAAGCCCGAGGCGCTGGACGCGCTGGACCGAGACATCATGCAAAAGCAGATCGAACGGGAAGCGCTGAAATCGGAGACCGATCAGGCCTCAAAGGACCGGCTGGCCAAACTGGAAAAGGATCTGGCCGATCTGGAAGAGCAGTCCCGGGCGCTGACGGCGCGCTGGCAGGCGGAAAAGGACAAGCTTGCCGGCTCGCAAAAGCTGAAGGAGAAACTCGACCAGGCGCGGTTCGATCTGGAGACGGCCCAGCGTACCGGCGATCTCACCAAGGCCGGGGAGCTGGCCTATGGCGTAATTCCCGATCTGGAAAAGGCTTTGGCGGACGCTGAATCCGGCGACGGTGCTGCCGGGGCCGCTGGCAATGGATCTGGCAATGGCGCCGGTTCGATGATGGAAGAGACCGTCACCCCGGATCATGTGGCGGGCATCGTTTCGCGCTGGACCGGTGTGCCCGTCGACAAGATGCTGGAAGGTGAGCGCGAGCGGCTTTTGAAAATGGAAGACGAAATCGGCCAGCGGGTGATCGGCCAGGCCGAAGCGGTTCACGCGGTCTCGACCGCCGTGCGCCGGTCGCGTGCCGGATTGCAGGACCCGAACCGGCCGCTCGGCTCGTTCATGTTCTTGGGGCCGACGGGCGTTGGCAAGACCGAATTGACCAAGGCGCTGGCCGAATTCCTGTTCGATGACGAGACCTCGATGGTTCGCATCGACATGTCGGAATATATGGAGAAGCACTCTGTTTCACGGCTGATCGGCGCGCCTCCGGGTTATGTCGGTTATGAAGAAGGTGGGGCGCTGACCGAAGCGGTGCGCCGCCGGCCCTATCAGGTTATCCTGTTCGACGAGATCGAAAAGGCCCATCCAGACGTCTTCAACGTGTTGTTGCAGGTGCTGGACGATGGCCGGCTGACCGACGGGCAGGGACGCACGGTCGATTTTCGCAATACGCTGCTGATCATGACGTCGAATATCGGCGGCGAACTGCTGGTCAATCTGGGCGAGGGTGACAGTGTCGATGTGGTGCGCGGCGAAGTGATGAACCTTGTGCAGGCCTCGTTCCGGCCGGAGTTTTTGAACCGGATCGATGATGTGATCCTGTTCCAGCGGCTGAAACGCGGCCAGATGGGCGCCATCGTCGATATCCAGCTTGGCCGGCTGCTGCGGCTGCTGGAAGATCGCAAGATTGTGCTGACGCTGGACGGCAGCGCCCGGACCTGGCTGGCCGACAAGGGTTATGACCCGGCCTATGGCGCGCGGCCGCTGAAGCGGGTGATCCAGCGCGAAGTGCAGGACCCGCTGGCGGAGAAGATCCTTGCCGGCGAGATTGCCGACGGCGCATCGGTCCACGGTGTTGCCGGAACGGACCGGTTGCTGTTTGAAACGACCGATGGGGCCAGTGCTGGCTCGGGCGATGGATCTGGCGATGCCGGGGAGAGTGCGTCCGAGGATGTTGAGGGCGAAAATGGTGGCGAAGCCGCCGCCTGACCAAAGCGATTGAAGCCAAGCGACAGGCCGCCACTTTGGGTTAAAGTGGTGGCCTGATGGCTGCATTTTTCGAAGAACTGGATTACCGGATCACGCCGCTGGGGCCGTTGAGTTTGCGGCGCCGGCGCGAGCATCGGCTTGGCGTTGATGTCTTTGAAATCATCCTTGGCGAAGAACATCTGATGTCGAGCCTGTTTACGGCGTCGGAAATTGCGCTGGCTGAAACCGGTCTGGCGGCCACGTCCGGCGAAGCCCTTGATATTGTCGTTGGCGGGCTGGGGCTTGGTTACACAGCGCAGGCGGTGCTGGCCGATATGCGGGTCCGCTCTCTGACTGTGGTGGAACTGCTTGAGCCGGTGATCGAATGGCATGAGGCCGGGTTGGTGCCGATGGGTCGCCAGTTGGCCGATGATCAAAAGTGCCGGTTTCGCCACGGCGACTTTTTCGCGCTTGCGGCATCCGACGACGGGTTCGACGCCGATCAACCGGGGCGGCAATTCGATGCCGTTTTGGTCGACATAGACCACTCACCGGAGTTTTTGCTGAACCAGGATAATGCCGAATTCTACGCGCCGGAGCGGCTCAAGCGCCTTGCCGCTCATCTGAAGCCGGGCGGTGTGTTTGGTCTGTGGTCTGATGATCGCCCGGATGCGGCGTTCACCGCGCGGCTTGGGGCGGTGTTCACTGAGGCCCGGGCCGAGGAAGTGACCTTCCACAATCCCTTGCTGGACCGGCCGTTCACCCAGACAGTTTATCTGGCGAGCCGGGACTGAGACCGCAAGTAACGAAGTAATCAGCTGCAGCCATTGTGTTTGCGCCACATTGCAGCGTCGTGGCCTTGTGGAACATTGGCGCAGGGGTCGTCACCGCCGTAGCCGCGCAGGGCGTTGTATCTGGCGATCTGGTCCTGCGACAGGATTTTCGGGGTCTGCAGGTGGGTCGACAGATGGATATAGCGCAGCTGCGCCCGGGTTGAAGAAATCCGGTCAATAAAATCCCGCAGTATCACGTCGGTCATGGTGCCGGCGCTGAAGTGGTCCTCCATGCCGGTTTCGAGCGCGATGAGCTTCTCTCCGGCCGCGATTGCTGCTTTCTTCATGTCAGCGAAGATTGCCGAGATCTGTCCCACCTGATCGGGTGTCAGCGGAATTTCGTCCTTCAGTTCCAGCAAATGCGCCGGGCCGGGCACGCCGTTCAGTTCGGCCGCCTTGGCCAGTCCCCAACCGCCGCCACGGCGCAACTCATCAATATCGTCCTGTGACAGGCTCTTGATCGCCCGAAACTCCTGGCCGGCATATTTGGATGCATGGTTTTGCTGGGCCTGAGCATTGCCGGCGAAAGCGATGCCGGCGATTAATGCGACAGGAATGGAAAAATGGCGCATGTCTGGATCCTTACCGGGCTGGCGAGTTTTTCCTTGCCATGCCCGCGGTAATTCTCACATGATCACGATCATGTCGGATGTGGTCTTTGATGCGCTGAACGGTGCCGCGAAACGGTCGGTTTCGCTTGAACCGGAACAACTCCTGTTCAATCAGGCCGATGATGTGTCGGTGGTCTATCTGTTGCAGTCGGGCGCGCTGGACCTGGTGCGCAATCAGGAAAATGGTGACCGGGTGATCCTGCGGCAGATCAAAGGGCGATCGATAATTGCCGAAGCCTCGCTTTACTCACCGCGCTATCATTGCGATTGCGTTTGTGTGCAAGGGGCGCAAGTGCGGGCATTGCCGGTTCGGCGCGTGCGGACGATTTTCCGCGAAAACCCGGACCTTGCCGAGCTATGGGCAGCCTATCTGGCGACCGAATTGCAGGCGATGCGGCACCGTTGCGAATTGTTGACCCGCAATACGGTTGCCGAGCGGCTGACCGGCTGGCTGAACTGGAATGGCGCACTGCCGCCAAAGGGCCAGTGGCGGCATCTGGCCGGCGAACTGGGGGTGACGCCCGAGGCGCTGTACCGGGAAATCAGCAAACAGGGCTTGCGATGAACCGGCGAATTTTGGCCCGCTGGTATAACTGTCGGTTCAACAGCTTTCGCTGCCACCTGACGGATCAGGCGCCGCGCGTACGCCAGCTTTCCGCATAGGTCTCGCGGGCATCGCGGGAGTAGGGGGTTGGCGAAACCTTGACGCGGATTTCGGTCTGCTCGTGGGTTTCGACCGTGGTCTTGGCGGTGCCGCCGCCTTCCTCGCCCCAGACAAGGGTGAGGACGTCGCCGACTTTGATATCGTCATCGACAATACCCAGCGAAAGGTTGCAGCGCTCATTGTAGCTGTAGCCTGAGAACATCGAGAAGCCGACCAAGCGATCGCCACTCATCACCTTGTCGTATGAGGACGAGGCGTAGTTGGAAAGCGGCAGATCGATGCTTTTGAAATTAGTGCTGCCGGGGACGAGCATGGAAGCGTGCACCTTGGCCACGTCTTCGGCGTTCCATTCAAGCGTCACCTTTTTGCGGTGCGGTTTGCCGGCCATGGCTTCCAGCGCCTCGCGGCCGATAAAGTCATGATCGAACTTGATGTAAATGCCGTAGCCCAATTCGTGGGGGGTCAGGTAGTAATCCTCGATATTGTCGGAGACGTATGAGCCGCCGATGGAACCGGTGGCCTCGTAGCTGTCTGCAGATAGCCATTCGCGGTAGGCCTTCATGGCGTCGCCGGTGTAGACGGCCGGCAACGGCGAGGGAATCCAGCCCGATTCCAGCGTGTTGGTGGCATAGGCGCGGGCGCCGACCTGTTGCATGCCGAATTCGCGGCCGGCCTCGATGATGGCGGCGCGGATTTCGTCGCCTTCCTCGTACGGCCCCCAGACTTCCAGCCCGGGGACGCCGGCCATGCCGTGGCGCAGCGCCCGAACTTTTCTGCCGGCAATGGTAATCCAGTCGGTATTGAAGAACCTGATGTCGGGCACCGGGCCGCCATTCAGTTTATCCAGGATCTGCGGCGCATTTGGCCCCTGCACCTGATAGCGATAATGGCGGCGAACCACCGGCTTGCCGCCGGGGCGGGGCGGGGAGCGATCATCGCGGGCCAGCGTCACATCGTGGCTGCCGGTCTGCGCATTGAATTCGACCCAGCTCACCGTCGGGGCGCGGCCGACGAGATTGTAACGGGCCTCATCGAGGCGGAAGATGATGACGTCGCCGATGACGTGACCGGAGCGGCTGCACGGTACAAAATGCTTGGCCTTGCCGACCCGGAAATTGGCAAAGCTGTTGATGGCCAGACCGGACAGGAAAGCTTCGGCATCGGGGCCTTCGACCATCAGTTCGGCCATGTGATGGGATTGATCGAACAGCACCGCGGTTTCGCGCCAGGCCCGCTGCTCATCGCGCCAGTTGGTATATTCGGGCGGGACCACCGGATAGACGTAGGCGCCGATTTGCGAGTTGCGCAGCATTTCAACAATGCTGCCAGCGGATTGAACCACGTCCTCAAGGTTTCTTGCGGTCATTGTTGGCTTTCCCCGGTTGGTTGGTGTGGCCGCCGGCCCGTTAGCGCCAAGTGTAGGCCGCCGCCACCGCCCGGCCAAATCTATTTGGCCATGTGCGCCTTCAATTCGCGCCGGAGCATACGGATTTGAAATCGGGCCGGGATCTGAAAACGGGCCGGGATCTGGCAAGTGTCCCGGGATCTGGCTGGGGGTGAGCAACCCGCTCCACATCAGCGCCGCAATTTTGCCTGTTCCCGGTCGCCGGATCACCGAACAATCATCCTGTTTCCGGCCAGTAATCGCCACAGGAGGCACATCTATTGGCGTGTGCGCCGGAGGGCGTTGTGAACGGGCGGCAGGCAACTTTGCCCCGACCGGCAAGGAGGATCGGGTTCATGGTTTTGCGTAATGCCCATCGTTCATTCTTGCGGGTTGCCTTATCGGCTGCCGGGGTTCTGGTTGGCCTGGCGCCCTGTTCCGCACAGGCCGGGTCTGTTTCCGGCATGCCGGTCGTCGCCGGTTATCAGGCGGTCGATCGCCCTGATCCGGTGGCAGATCTTGCCGCCAACGGGAATGCGATTTCCGCGGTCACACGATTTGTCCGGCGGTCCGGATCAGGCTCAAACGGCCAGCCGGGCAACAGTGCCGGCTTCAATGCTGGCGCATGGCGGGTGCCTGAAGCTGCCAAATTGCCTGGGCCTGCCGGCGCGACCGGGGAAGGCAGCAATGGAAACCACTTGGACATTACTGTACCTCCCACGGCGGAAAAATCGGCCGTTCCCGCACCAGTTGCAATCGCAAAAAATATTGCCCGCCGGCTGCGCGCGCCGGCCGATCTTGTCGCCGGTGTGGCCCTTCCCGGTGCCATCCGGTTCTTGATCGGGGTGGAAGCTGATCTGGGCGTCATGCTGGTACCGGGACAGGTGCGGCCAGTGTCCTATTCCGACCCGGCAGGGCGGATTGCCAGCCCGATCGGGCAGTTTGTCCTGTTCAATCGTTTTGCCAATTTGAACCGGCCGATCCCCAGCCAGAGCATTGTTCGGCCACCTGCTACCGATACCGCAGCCCGTTCAAAACCCCTCGATCTTCTATCCGGGCTTGCCCCATCACAGGGAAAACGGGTCAATCGTGCCCTGCCGTTGGCGTGGTTTCGCATCGGCGGTGCGGATTTTGCAGTCACTGGCGATATCGGTGGCCGGGTCAATCACTGGCGGTTGGCGCTGGGCGGATTTGGCGGCTGAAAAGCGGCGTTGTTGCGCCTGCGGTGCCGGATATGACAGGGTTTGCCTGTTCGCACTGGACGCGCCTGTGTGGGCGCGTTTGAATGGGAACTGGAGATTTCAGCCGATGTCCGTTCGCCCGCGGTCCAATCCATTATTTGGTCGATTGTTGTTGGCGTCGGCCTGTCCGGTTACGCCAGCTGCAAATAGAACACTGGCCAGCGAAAAGCCGGTATGCGGTAAACTGACCCTTAACACGCACGGGGCCGATTCTGGCTGGTTTGGCGATGCTGGCCGTTCAGGTATTGCCCGCTTCGGCCAACTGTTCAGATGGGCAATAATCGCCACGGAACGCAGGCTTCCGGCGCGATTGCGGCATTATCGGTACTACCAGAAGTAGATCAGGACATCCGGCCGCCGGGCTTGCCGCTGATTACCTGTTTGCCAGTTTCTTCGGCATGAATCGCTACAATTATCCTTAATTCTGACGGTCAAATACAATTTCCGGTTTAGACCCTTGCAGTAGTGATGGGACACCGCACCGCTACTGGTGCCGAAAAACAGGTGTCACAAATCATGTTCAGATCAATCCGGGACCGATCGGGGACAAAGACTAATTCATTGCCCAGTGCTCGTCGTGCCAGACGCATGACGAAACTGGCGCAGCGCTTTCGCGATGATACGTCCGGGACGATTATCATCATGGCCGCAATCATGTTGCCGGTGGTCGTCGGCGGGATGGGCATGGGAGCCGAAGCCGGGCTGTGGTACCATACGCAGCGGCAATTGCAGCATGCGGCCGATACTGCTTCCCACGGCGCCGGTATCCGCAAACGGCAAGGTGACAGCCAGACAGAGATCGAGGCAGTCGCGCTGGCCTTGGCGATCAAGGGCGGTTTCAAACCCGGCCGTGGCACTATTCAGGTTTACAACCCGCCAGCATCCGGTCCGAACGTCGGCAACACAAGAGCCGTTTCGGTCGTCCTCAACGAAGATGTCCCGCGACTGTTTACGTCAATCTATTCGAGCAGCCCGGTCAATATCGGATCACGTGCCGTGTCGATATACACCAATCCGTCTTTTGCCTGCGTCCTGGCGCTGGCGCCTAACGAATCAGCATCGCTGAGGGCGCCGGGCTCGACCAATGTCAATCTGACCGACTGTGACACGGCCTCCAACTCGATGGCCAATGACGCGTTCGATATGAATGGTGCGGCCGGATACACGACCGATTGCGTGCACACGGTTGGCTATGCTCAGCCAACGAACGGTCTGACCCTGACTGATTGCGCTGAAGTTGACGAACTGGCGGCGATCACGCGTGATCCGTACAAGGATGTGGCCATGCCGAGCGTGGAAGGGCCATGCAAACCCAGGAATGTTGGCAATCCTCACCACGGTATTACCACGGTCAACCCGACCTACAATCATTCGTCCTATGCGACGTCCGGGTTGAAGTCGCACCGTTATTGCTTCGGGCTTCAGGTCAAGGGCCGGGTTCACTTCAAGTCGGGTATCTACATTATCGAAGGTCTTAATTTCAGCGCCAATGCCGGCGCGGACATTACCGGCGACAATGTGATGTTCTTCTTCACAGGCGGTGCGAGATCGATGCTGAATGGTGGGGCAGATATCGACATGTCGCCGCCGAATTCGGGCGATTATTCCGGGATACTGTTCTTTGGCGATCGCACAGAGCCGCAATTGTCTCATGTCGTCAACGGTGGCTCCAATTCGGATTTTACCGGCGCTATCTACTTCCCGGCGCAGGACGTCATCTACAACGGCAATGCCGGCGTGGCGGCGGGTTGCACGCAGATCATCGGCTACACGATCGAGTTTACCGGAACATCGGATGTCGGCCTCGACTGCACCGGCGTCGGGGTCAAAGACATCGAAGTGGCTGCCTCAGTCATAATCGTCGAATGAAGCGAATACGAAGGGTAATTGTTATGTGGAAATGCAAATTCGGGTTCGCCGGTTTTCGGCGATTGAAGAAAAATGATGATGGCTCATCGGCTGTCGAATTCGGACTGATCGCACCGATCCTGGTTTTTGGTGTGCTGGCGAGTGTCGATCTGGGCGTGGCGATCGGCGAACGGATGGAAATGGACCATATCGTGCGGGCCGGGGCGGAGAGCGCCATGATCAAATATGACGAGGATGATGTCCTCAAGGTCATGACCTCGACTGCGGAGAAGAACTTCTCAGTGGCATCGGAATCCGAAGACGGTGGTGATAACACCTATCAGGGCGGCATAAGCTATCCGGTCTCGCTCACCGTCAACCAGTATTGTGCCTGTGGCGATGCGCCGACGGTTGAGGTCAGTTGCTCCAATATCTGCACTGGCGATCTGCCGCCGAATGTGTATTTCGATGTCGGCGCGACCAAAACCTATCACGGCATGATCATTCCCGATCTGAGTTTCGATGCCGCAATGCGCGTCCAGTTGCGCTGAACCAGGCGAGGCCATCATGACTTTGAAAATAAACCTGTTTCGCCGGTTCCGGCGTGATGAAGACGGCGCTATAGCGCTCGAATTCTCGATTGTTGCCGTCGCCTTTGTCGTTGTGTCGATGGGTGTGGTGGAGTTCGGGCGGGCGCTGCAGGTGCGCAATGAACTGTCGTTTGCCGCCGACTATGGTGCCCGGCAGATCATGATGGATCCGAGTGCCAACAAGTCGGTCGTTACAGCGGCGATCAGGGCCAAGTTTGCCGGATACAATCCCCTCGATCTCGATGTGGCGTTTGCCGATGAGACACTGGATGGCATCGCCTACCGGACAATCAATCTCAGCTATCCGATGCAGATCTTCATCCCGTTCGTCAACGGCGCGTTGATGCTGCGGGTCGAGCGGCGAACACCGTCGATCTAGAACGCATTCGGCAAAAGCGGGAACCGGGCGGACCAAGGTTCACAGTCAGACAGGCTGGCGTCAGTTGGCGTTGGCGAACCGGTTGCCGGTGTCCTTTTCCAAAAGCGCGGTGATCCGCTCGCGTTCCTTCTTGAATGCGGCCAGGACAGAGCCTTGCAGCACCCGGCCGCGGGGTAGTCTGATCTTCATCGGATTGACGAAGCGCTTGTTGACCAGCACCTCGTAGTGAAGGTGCGGTCCGGTCGACAGGCCCGTCGATCCGACAAAGCCGATCACCTGACCCTGTTTTACCCGAATGCCTTGCTTGATGCCCTTGGCAAAACCGCTCATGTGGCTGTAGGCGCTGGTATAGCCATTGGCGTGCTGGATTTTGACATGATTGCCGTAACCCGATTTCCATTTGGCATAAATGACCTTGCCGTTGCCCGCCGCCATGATGCGGGTGCCACGGGGCGCTGACCAGTCAACGCCGGTATGCATCTTGAAGCGGCCCAATATCGGATGCTTGCGCATGCCGAAGGGTGAGCGGAAGCGGCCACTTGCCATGGGTTTGCGGATCAGGAATTTCTTGGCGCTCTTGCCGTCGGCGTCGTAATAATCGATCAGCCCGTCGTCGGGGGTACGAAAGCGGAAAAACTGGTGATCGCTGCCCGACAGATTGATGGCGGCATAGAGAATTTCGCCAGCCTTCGCATCGCTTTCACCAGCCGAATACAGCAACTCGATATCATCACTGGCTGAAATGCGCGCCTGATAATCGACATCGAGCGAGAAAATCCGCGTCAGGTTCTCAATGAGCGTTCGCGGTAATTCCAACGCCAGTCCGGTGCGCCATATGCCATCAAAAACGGAAGGCAATTTACCAACACGGGCAACCTGTGTCGGGATTGGCGCCAGAAACTGTTCGGACTGAAATTCGGGCGCTTCGGCCGCGATATAGCGGATATCGTCATCGGCCAACGCCACGGAGGCGAGATGATCGTCGCCGCTATACAGGCTGACATGCATCGGCCGTTTGCGGTCGGTCCCGGTTTCGGCCAACTGCAGGCGTAATTTCTGCTGGGCGCGAAAATCGAACGAGAAGTTTTCGACCATGGCGGTCTGGATGCGGGCGGCTTCGGCCAGCGTGGCGCCGTTTTTCGTCAACAGATCGGCCAGGGCGTCGCCATTGGATACGGTTACAATGACGTCCTCGGTCCGGGATTCGCCGGAAAATCCGCCGGATTTTTCAACCAGCGAGACATTTTCCATGATGGCGTTGGACAGCGCCGTCGCGCTGATATCGGCGCCGGCATATCCGAACGAGTCGGGTTCCAGGATCGAGACCGAGGCGGTGTGAAATTCGCCGGTCTGGAGAAACGGCGCTTCGCGGCGCACCATCTGGCCGGCGTCGCGATCGGAAAGCGCTGCAAGGTCTTCAAGCGCCACAGGCTCAAGCGGGAAATCAACCGCCTTGATGATCACTTCGCCATCAACTTCGGCGGAATAAATTGATTCCGTTACCGATGGCTCGGCGTCCTCACCCTGTTCGGAAAACAGCCGAAGAGGATTGAATTTTGGCACGGCGTCAGAAAATTCCTGGGAAATCTGTAACGCCAGGCCAGCCCGGACATGGGCAAACGGTTTGACCTTGACGAGGTCGCGGTCGTTCATGCGGGTAATTGTGGAAACCTGGATCACCCGGCGGGTCAATTCGCTCTCGGCAACGGGTTGAATGCGATCGCCCTTGGTGCCGAGCGCTGTTTCCAGTTCGTCGGCGGAGATCGCGTTGATATTGGGTCGAACGATATTGTGGTCGCCGGGGCCGACAGCTGCCTGCAACGCGCCGCCAACGAGAATGGCGGAAAATACCCCGGTCAAGACCGAGCCGGCGAACCAGCGAAGACTGACCCGGCGCCGATCGGGCGGACCTTTTCCCATGTTCTCTATATAAAGCGGGGCGTCGTCGCCAAGATCAATCCGCAGCGGACTGGCCTGTTGAGAATGTTGTTCGACCACGTCTGCCCCTAAACGTATCGCGGCCAAGCCGCCTGTCCCCACTGAACCACCGGATTAGAATATCCGGGGTTTGCCTTTTTATACGCTGCCGGCCGGTGTCTACAATCCGGACCGGCAAAAGGTTATCCGGTGTCGCCCCACAATGTGACGACTTCGTGGCAGGGATGCCGCGGAACGACGCGCGCGTACTGTGCCATTTTTGCCGAAGATTGCTATTGGCCTCCGGCGGCGATCGCAGGCTGATTTTCCTGTTGGAAAACCGCCGTTTATCCCCGGATTTTCCACCGGCCAGCGTTTGTGCTACAAATATGTCCGTGGGTGCAAGATTTTTCTCTCGATTCACCGAAACGGGTGTTGACAGGAAATGGGTCGCTGAATATATACCAACCCACACCGGCGGCGGCGCGGCTACGCGCTGCCTGATGGTGTTTCTTAAAAAACCAGGGACAATCCCGGCTCGTCCGGTGAGGCTCTGGCGGTCGCGAGAAAGAGATCGAGCGCCCGTGACGACATTCGTGCCGTCTGTTCTTTGACAATTTATCAGGAAGAAAGAGAAACGTAGACGGCGAAGCTTTTGCGCGGCGCTGATCTTCGGATCGGTGCCGATATGAGACTTCGGCGGGTACGTTTCTAAAAGACACCTATGACGTTCCAGATGTGACGTTCGTGGATTTATTTCTGCGAATTACTGGAGCGTATATTGTGTGTCCTTGTCATAGAAGCGTGACCCAAAATGCCGAGACAGATTCTCATTTTCAACTTGAGAGTTTGATCCTGGCTCAGAACGAACGCTGGCGGCAGGCTTAACACATGCAAGTCGAACGAGAAATCAGAGCTTGCTCTGATGGACAGTGGCAGACGGGTGAGTAACGCGTGGGAACCTACCCTGTAGTACGGAATAGCCCCGGGAAACTGGGAATAATACCGTATACGCCCCCTTTGAGAGATCTTTGGGGGGAAAGATTTATCGCTATAGGATGGGCCCGCGTTGGATTAGCTAGTTGGTGGGGTAATGGCCTACCAAGGCGACGATCCATAGCTGGTCTGAGAGGATGATCAGCCACACTGGGACTGAGACACGGCCCAGACTCCTACGGGAGGCAGCAGTGGGGAATATTGGACAATGGGGGAAACCCTGATCCAGCCATGCCGCGTGAGTG
>CAXMRP010000010.1:0-14758 GCA_964196155.1 uncultured Polyangiaceae bacterium | reverse complement strand
GGCCCCATTCATCGCTTGACCGGCAAACCCCCGATCAGGCTTACTTCAACCCGCCGCAACCAATCCCGGTCGCTGCATAACAGAGGCTGAAATCCACTTATAAAACCCGGCCAAACTGTTCAAACAAACCGAACCACCTCTGGTCGATTGATCACCGTAGAGCATACAAAACGGGAAAGGAGCACCAAGCTCATTAAGGACAAGAAGCGTTCCTTCGAGAAAGAGCATGGCCGATTGTTCTGCGAAGCCTGTGGTTTTGATTTCAACGAGACTTATGGCGATAGAGGAGCTGGGTTCATTGAATGCCATCACACCAAGCCTGTCAGTGAACTCAAGCCGGGGGAGAAAACGAAACTAGTCGATCTCAGGCTTCTGTGTGCGAACTGCCACCGGATGGTCCATGCCAAGGCCCCCTGGCTGAGGATGTCAGAACTCAGAAAATTGCTTCACTAAAACTCGCCGTTTCTGTGGATTGGAATAGCCGAAGCCTTTCTATTTGGTCACACTCTGGTCACACTGGTCACACCAGATTCAGGGTTTGTTCTAAAATGTTGCGTAGCGCTGTGATAAATCGTAAGCTGCGCAAGCAGCTGATTTTAAACGATTTATCGACGAGGAGCCGAAGGCGACGGGTGGGAGAGCACTACGGTGACATCGTAGGGGTCGTAAGTTCAATCCTTACCGCGCCCACCATTTTTTCCCGACGGCATGATGAAATTACTGCGTTTCCGATTTCCGCTGCCGCCCGCTTGTTGGCCGGTAGAAATTGAGAAGAGCACGCAATTATGACCCAGATAGCGCTTGTAACCGGAGGCACCGGCGGGATTGGTTCGGGGGTGTCCAATGCCCTGCTTGATGCGGGCTGGCATGTCATCGCGACCGGAATTGACCAGGCGGAAATCGATGCGGCGCCGGACCGTGACGGTTTGAGCAAGATCGTCCTCGACGTGACCGATGAGCACGGTGTCGCCGCGCTGCTTGCCTCGCTGGACGGGCTGGACGGGCTGGTCAATTGCGCCGGTATCTTGCGCCACAAGGATGAATTCGAGCTGGATGCGTTCCGGCGGGTCATCGAAGTCAATCTGATCGGCACGATGCGGATGTGCATGGGCGCGCGGCCGCTGCTCAAGAAAACCGGCGGCTCGATCGTCAATATCGCCTCGATCTGGTCGATATTCGGCGCCAGGCACGCGCCGGCCTACGCCGCCTCCAAGGGCGGTGTGGCGCAACTGACCAAGTCGCTTGCAACGGCTTTTGCCCATGACAAGATACGGGTGAATGCAGTCGCGCCGGGCTGGATCGATACGCCGATGACGGATGTGGTTCGCGCCAATCCGATGCGCAATACGGCGGTTCTGGCACGCACGCCGATGGGGCGCTATGGCTCGGTCGATGAGGTCGGGGCGTTGGTTGCCTGGCTAATGGCGCCTCAGGCCAGTTTTGTCACCGGCGCGGTTATGCCGGTTGACGGCGGCTATTCGATCGCCTGACAAGTTGAACTTGAGCCCAACCGAGGTGGCCATGGCGCGGTCACAGAAGAATGGACAGGAGCAATGAATGGCCGGAAGCGTCGATAGTAACGACCCGATGATGCCGTATCAATTACCATTTCCGCAGGACGCCCAGGACGAAATCGTCGTGCCGGATGCGTTGCCTGCCGATGACCGAATATGGGTGCCGCAGGCCGATAATGTCTGGTTCCGGCCGCTGTGTCTGAACCGGTCGCAGGGTTATTGGGTGAACCTTCTGAAGGTCACCAAGTCGGGCGTGCTGTCCCGCCATCGGCATCCCAATCCAGTGCATGGTTATGTGATCAAGGGGCGTTGGCACTATCTGGAGCATGACTGGAAGGCGGAAGCCGGCGCTTATGTTTACGAACCGCCGGGAGAGACCCACACGCTGGTTGTGCCCGATGATTGCGCGGAGATGATCACGCTGTTCCAAGTGAACGGGGTGATGTCCTATGTCGACCCCTGGGGCAAGGCGCTGGGCTATGAAGATGTCTTCACCAAGATCGAAATGTGCCGCAAGCACTATACCGAATGCGGCCTTGGCGCGGATTATGTCGATCAGTTCATCCGCTAGGCGATGCCCGCAAATGGCCGGGCAGCCGGTGCGGCTCTGGTCAGATTGGCACTGAAGCGGTATGAGTTGGCCGTGTCAGGTGCGGAGCAATTCCGGTCTGGCGGACATGGTATTTTTTCAATCCAAATACCGGCCAAATTACCGGATTCATCGGGACGGTCATCTGACAATCAGCGGCAGAACACTGCGCTGGGACGGATATCCCACTGAGAAAATTCAAAAACGGGGATGAAACAATGAGCAAGCCAAAAATCGGCTTTATCGGCTTGGGGCTGATGGGCGCCGCGATGGTGGAGCGGCTGCAGTCGCAGGGTTATCCGGTGACGGTCATGGCCCACCGCAACCGGGTGCCGATCGAGGCGGCGATGGCGCGCGGTGCCAGCGAAGCCAAATCGCCGGGAGAACTGGCGGCGGCGAGCGAGATCGTCATGCTGTGTGTCGATACATCGGATGCCGTAGAATCGGTCATGCGCGGCACCAACGGGATTATCGACAATCTGGCGGCGGGTTCGCTGGTGATCGATTTCGGCACGTCCATTCCGCTGTCGACCATTGAACTTGCCAAAGAAGTCGCGGCCAAGGGTAGTTCGATGATGGATGCGCCGCTGGGTCGCACGCCCTCCCACGCGCTTGAAGGCAAGCTCAACATCATGGGTGCGGGCGCCGAGGCGGACTATGCCCGGGCCAAGCCGGTTCTTGATGATCTGGGCGAAAATGTCTTCTACGTCGGCGGCATCGGCACCGGTCATACGCTGAAACTGATCAATAATTTTTATGCCCAGACCAAGGCCTGCGCACTGGCTGAAGCGTTCGCCATGGCCGATGTCGCCGGGCTGGACCGCAAGGTTCTTTACGACGTCATGTCATCGGGGCCACTCAATTCCGGCTTTATGGATTTCATCAAGGCCAATGCCATCGACGGCAATCCGAATGCGCTGGCATTTTCGATCACCAATGCGCGCAAGGATGTCGGCTATTATGCGGCGATGGCTGATGGTTTCGGTGTGCCGAGCATGATGTCGGCGGCGACCAAGGGAACACTCGGACTGGCCAAGGCGCAGGGCTGGGGCGAGCGAATGGTGCCGGAACTCGTCGATTATTTCGCCGAGCTTTATTCAGGTGAGAAGTAATCTGGCAACAGACAAGTAGTCTGAAAATCGGCGGAGCGCGCATCATCTGGGGTGAATCAGCGGACGCGCCGGCCATTCGTTTCGTCGAAGACGAACAGGTGATCGCGCGGAATGACAACGCCAATGTCGTCGCCCATTTCACCGGGAAAGTCCTTCGGCGCCTTAACCGAGATCTGATCGCCGCCCCAATCGATGGTGACCAGCGCGTGGTCGCCAATTAACTCGTTGGTGTAGATCTTACCCGAGAGCGTACCCTCGGAGGGCGGTGCGATAGCACAATCCTCGGGCCGCACCCCCATCACCGCCTGGGCTATCTGCCCCGCGACGGGGGTATCGACGCGGACGCCGTTGGTGACAAGGTGATTGCCGTCGAGGTTGCCGCGGATCACATTCATGGGCGGCGAGCCGATGAACTGCGCGACGAAGAGGTTGGCTGGGTCGTTGTAGATCTCGGCAGGCGTGGCGAGCTGCTGCAGGACGCCCTTCTCCAGGATCGCGACGCGGTGGGCCAGCGTCATTGCCTCGATTTGGTCGTGGGTGACATAGATCGTGGTGATCCCCATCGACTTTTGCATGTGCTTGAGCTGCGCGCGCATATGGCCACGGAGCTTGGCATCAAGGTTCGACAGCGGCTCGTCCATCAGGAAGACCGACGGCCGCCGGATGATGGCGCGGGCCAGCGCCACCCGCTGGCGCTGGCCGCCGGACAATTGACGCGGGTAGCGTTCGAGCAGGTTTTCGATCTGCACCTGTTTCGCGGCGGAGAGCGTGGCGGCATCCATCTCTGACTTGCCAACTTTGCGGACCTTTAAGGGGAAGGCGATGTTCTCGGCCACTGTCTTGTGCGGGTAGAGCGCGTAGGACTGGAAGACCATGGAGATGTCGCGGTATTTGGGCAGGATCTCGGTGACGCTCTGGTCGCCGATGTAAACCTGCCCGGCGCTCGGCTCTTCCAGCCCCGAGAGAATGCGCAGCGCGGTGGTCTTGCCCGATCCCGACGCGCCCAACAGCACGACGAATTCGCCCGACTTGACCTCGAGATCGAAATCAACCAGCACCTTCACGCTACCAAAGCTCTTTTCCACGTTCTCGAAACGAACGGATGCCGCGCGGCCCATTTCCGCCATTGCCTAGCCTTTCACGGCGCCCATCAGGACGCCTTTTGATATGAACCGCGTCAGCAGTACCGCCATCAAGATCACGGGGATGATCATCACAACGATCAACGCAGACATCTCCCACCAGAAAATGCCCTTTTCGCCGGTGTTCTTGGCCGCGACCATGATCGGCATGGTCTGCACCTTTACCGTCGCGAGGAACACCGCGAAGAGATATTCGTTCCAGCTAAGCACCAGAATCAGCAGCGTCGTCGCCGCGAGTCCGGGGCGCGTTAGCGGCAGCACGATTTCCCAGAAGATGCGAAGTCGCGTAGCGCCATCGAGCTGCGCCGACTCCTCCAGCTCGATGGGTAGATGGCGGAAGAAGTCGTACATCAGCCAAACGACGATGGGCATGTTCGCCACCGCGTAGAGCAGAATCAGCGCCATATGCGTGTCCAGCATCCCAACCGCCTGGAACATCACGTAGAGCGGGATCACCACGACGACGGGCGGCAGAATGCGCTGCGAGATGATCCAAAAGAGGATATCGCCATTGCCGAGCGACATCTTGAACCACCCCCTCAGCGCGCGCGCCAGGAAGAAGAAGAGCGCCAAGGCGACGGCGGCAGAGGCCCACCAGGGGATCCCAACATAGGTGGTCGCGATGATCACAGCCACGATGAGCAGCACGAAGATCATGATGTTGCCAAAGCGCGGCCGGTACTGGATGCGCGCCAGCGCATAGGCCGCCATCGAGCCAACGAATACGCAGAGCCCTGTCGAAAAAATGCTGATGACCACCGAATTGGTGAAGGCAAGGTATATCTTGCAGATCTGCGGCTCCATCGGCTGCAGACTGACGATGGGCGAGACGATGAAGGCAAACGAGTTGTAGACCAGAAGACCCATCTGCCGCCCGATGGCGCCAAAGTTGCAAAACGTATCCTCGGTGAATTGTATCCGCCAGGCGTCAAGCGTCGGCTGGTAGTCGACGAAAGGAATGTAGAACGGTCCCTGATTTACCGCCGCGGCGTCCTTGAAGGAGGTGATGATGACCCAGTAAATCGGGAAAAGCACGAAGAACGACCAGACCGCCAGGAGGACGTAGGCGACAACCTTGGCGACGGGGGACATCTTGCCGACGGCAGGTGCCTCGAACAGCCGCTCCATCAGGGTGCGGTTGGTCTTCTGAAAGCGATAGGTCGTCTCGCTCATGCCTGCGTCCTTCTGATCTGGCCCATCACTACGTAGTTGAAGAACGAGGCGCAAAGGACAACTGTCAGGATGAGAAGCAGATAGGCGATGGCTGCGGACGACCCGAAGTCGTTGGCGCGCCAGATAAACATCGAATGCAGCGTCATCGATTCGGTCGCCGACCCCGGTCCGCCGCCGGTCATGATGTTCGGCAGATCGACGATCTTGAAGGCCTCGATCATGCGGATCAAGAACACCGTAGCCGCCACCGGCAGGATCTGCGGCCAGATAATTTCGCGGAATATCTGCGGGCTCGATGCACCGTCGACCTGGGCTGCCTCGACATGGTCGCCAGGGACGTTCTCCAAAGCTGCCAGCATGGTGATGAAGATAAACGGGATCCACTGCCAGCTGTCGCCGATCATCATCACGAAGCGCGCTGACCAGGCGTCGACAGACCAGACCCAGTTCTCGAGCCCCATGAAAATCAGAAGCGGGTGGAACGGCCCCTTGGTGACATCCGCCACCATCCTCATCGCGTAACCGACGCCCAAAGGCGTGATCATCAGCGGGATGAAGAAGATGACGCGGAAGAAAGTCTTACCCACAATCGGCTGGTAGCAGAGGAATGCCAGCCCGGTGCCGATGACGAACTGCAAGCCGCAGCCCACGATGACATAGAAAAGCGTCGTGTAGAGTGTGCCGATGGAGTTGCCGGACAGAAACGAGGCGCAGAGGATCCACGCAAGAAAGATCGCCATGGCGGCAGAGATCGTACGCCCGATCATGCCGACCCAGGTGGTGATCCTCACCGACCGGATCAGCCACCAGAGCACGGCGCCGGCGATGATGCCGAAAAAGATCAGGCCGAATGCGTTAATGTCCAGGCGGCCAAGGAAATGCACCTCGGCACTGCCGAAAAACTGCTTGGCAAAGTTGCGGAAGCCTACGTAGCGGAAGTTGATGCCGTCGCCGGTGAACCTGACCCGGCTGACGGCGAAGAAGATCGAATAGATTGTCGGGAAAATTGCGAGAATCAGGATCAGGCTGACGGCCGGAGCAATGAAGAACGTTCCGGAATGCCGGTCGACCCACTCGCCGAAACGATCACGGGTACTGACACCAGCCGGGATCGCTCCCGGCTGGTGCATGTTGTCAGATGCAGTCATCAATCGCTGATCTTACTCGTCTTACTCGGAGCCGAGCGCCAGCGCCTGGGCCTCGATCTGCTCGTCGCGACCGAAGTCCTCGGTGATCTCTTCCCAACCTTCCTCAATATTGGCGAGCGCCTCATCGACGGTGATTTCGCCGGCGAGGTAACGCGCAAGCTCGGTATCGAGAACGACGCCGGTGTACTGCTGCGCACCGGGGATCTTCATGTCAGACGACATGTTCGGATTGCCGAGCGCACCGTTGATCGCACTGAGATAGTTCTCGGCAAGCTCCAGCGGCATGCCTGCCTCGACCCACAGATCCGTGCTGGCCAATTGCGACAAGCGATAGGGGTTGTAGCCGGTGGCCCCGATCGTCACATCGACATTCGACTGTCCAGGCTGGTTCATATGCGACAGGAACGCATAGGCCGCGGCCTTGGTCTTCTCGTCGGCTTTCTTGTTGATCGCGCCGGCCCAGCCGCCGAAGGCAGCAAAGGGCGAGTAGTTGACGCCATCGACCGCATGCGGCGCGTTATCGGCGCTCACCGGCTCCAATTCGCCGGTTTCGCGATTCAGCACCTCGCGCGAGCCGACCGCGCCGACGGCGTAGAGCTTGCCCATCACCGCAGCGGCATCTTCGCCGAGCTGCAGCGTGCCGGGATCGCCCCATTCCACCAACAGCCCGCAACGGCCCGCCTTAAAGATCGCACGGGTGTCGCCGATGTCCATGTTCAGCTCTTCCGGCGGGCCGAATTCGCCGGTCGCCTTGTAAAGCTCGAAGGCCTTCTTCCAGCCCGCGTTGTTGATCAAGGGCTTCATGGTCGAGTTATCGAAGTGGAAGCCCTGCGCCGTGCCGTTGGTCTGCACGATGGGTGCCGCAAAGGTCTGGATCGCGAAATAGGACTGCGAGTTCCGCTTCTTGAAGATGCACGAGCCATAGTCGGCCTCGCCATCGCCGTTCATGTCCTTGCCATGAATCTTCGACGCGACATCCAGGTAATCTTCCCAAGTCTGCGGCGGCTCAAGACCGGCCTCAGACAGCACGTCGATGCGGTAGTACACCATCTGGAAGTCGCCATCGACCATCAGAAGCTTGGTCTTGCCACCGACTTTCTGGCCGAAATCGCGGAAATAGGGCGCGATGTCGTCGAGCGCGATCTTGTCATCCTTGGCGATGTAGGGATCGAGGTCTTCGAGAAGGCCCGCGGCGTCGAGCTCGACGCCCCAACCGGCCGCGAAAACGCCCACGTCGATCGAGTTGGTTCCCGTCGCCCAGTCGTTCTGGATCTTCGGGAAGATCTCGGCGAAGGGCACTTCGGTGACCACGATTCTGGCGCCGGTCATTTTCCCAAAGTCCGCGCCGCGTTCGATCAGGGGCTGGGCGATGACCGGTCCGGGGCGGGTCAGGATGTTTACCGTGATCCCTTCATACTGCGCAAAAGCAGGGGCGCTGACGGCCAGCATTCCCGCTGCGGCCGTTGCGCCAACAAGGGCACGGCTAATTGATTTGGATATTCCACGCATCTTGTGCGTCTCCCTTTGATTTTTTTTGTGGCCCGATGTTTTTGTCGCAGGGCCTGACACGCGTGAAAGCTATCCAGACTGGAATGGACCGTCAATTATTCATTTGGGATGATTTACAATTTTCCTGATAGCCCACAGACATTTCGTTGTTCCTGAACCCATTGATCCGACTGTTTTGCGGGCGTCCTGACCGCCAGGCCGGCGCAGGCGGCGTTCAGATCGTATGGTAGAATTGATTTGCCGGACGGTATGATAGATCAAGCGGGAGATGTTTTTAACGGGCCGGGTGTACGATTTGAACCAGCCGGCTCGCGGTCTGGTGCACCTTGAGCAATGGCCCGGCGGGAACGCCAGTTCTGGAGAGTTGATTTATGAGCGATATTGTTGCCGAAGATCCCCAATTGCCGGCCTGGGCCGCCGGGCGAATCAATCTGGCGTCACCACGGATCGGCACCGAGGCGATCCGGTGCACCGACGACAGTTTTGCCGCCATGTCGCGAATGCTTGCCGACGCCAATCCGGTGTTCAGGCCGGATGTCTATGATGAATTCGGCAAATGGATGGACGGCTGGGAATCCAAGCGCCGGCGCGATGGCGGATATGACTGGTGCGTGGTTCGCCTCGGGGTGCAAAGCACGATCCGCGGGGTTGATCTCGACACGACATTTTTTACCGGCAACTTTCCGCCGGCGGCCAGCGTGTGGGCGTCGGAGAGCGAAACCGATCCGGGCGACAATCCGACGGGCTGGACCGAGATTGTGCCGGCGACCAGCCTGGGATCGTCAGCCCATAATTTTGTCGAAGCGGGCAATTCCGGCCCGTGGCGCTGGTTGCGTCTTAATCTGTTTCCCGACGGCGGAGTGGCGCGCCTGCGGATATATGGCGATCCGGCGCCGGACTGGAGCGATGACGAGACGGATTGCGTGGAATTGTCGGCGCTGCGCAATGGCGGGCGGGTGATTGCCTATAACGATGCACACTATGGTCAGGTCTGGTCGGTGCTGGCGCAGGGCCGGGGACGCGACATGGGCGATGGCTGGGAAACCCGGCGGCGGCGCGAGCCCGGCCATGACTGGCTGATTGTGGCGCTGGGTGCCTGCGGCATCGTGGAGCGGATCGAGGTTGATACAGCCCATTTCAAGGGCAATTTTCCGGACCGGTGCAGCATGCGGGCGGCTCGTGTCACCTGGGGCAGCGATGAAAGCCTGGTGACCCAGGCGATGGACTGGCCAAAACTGATGGATGAACAAAAGCTCAGTGCCGATGCGATCCATAGCTTTGAGGGCGATGTGCTGCATGATCTGGGGCCGATCACCCATGTGCGACTGAATATTCATCCCGATGGTGGCGTCAGCCGGCTGCGCCTGTTCGGGAGGCGTGTTTGACGCCGCTGCCGGTGGAGCCGCTGACCGGATTGGCATTTGCACCGTTCGGGCGAGTCATCGAGACCGACGGGGCGGACAGTTATCTCATCAATGAGGGCACGACACGCCGGTTTCACGCTCTGGCGAGCGCGGATGCCGGTGCGGGGGGCGAGGCGGTCCTGTCGATTTTCCGGGCCAGCGCCTGGCCGCAACCGATCGAAATCAAAATGCTGGAGCGCCATCCGTTAGGCGCGCAGGCTTTTGTCCCGGTGGAGCCGTCACCCTGGCTGATCGTGGTGGCAGATCGGGCAGAGCCGGCAGCGTGCCGGGCGTTTGCGGCGCGGGGCAATCAGGGTGCGCAGGTTGCCGCCGGCATCTGGCACCATCCGCTGCTGGTGATGCAGCCGACCCAGGATTTTCTGGTCGTAGACCGTTTTGGCCCTGAAGATGCGCCGGGGGCCAATCTGGAAGAATACTGGTTTGCCGACGGAGAAGGCTGCCGGCTGGAGCCGCTGGCGGACTAGCGGTGCCGGGTTCCAGCTTTTGGCAACGTTTTTAACGCCCACCGCCCTGGATGGCAAAACAGCCATAATACAGTTGCGGCGTGACATCGGGATTGGTGGCGCACAGATGGAACGATGCGAGCTGCTGTTCCTGCGCATACTGAATGTACGGGCCGATCAGGTAGCGGCCTTCGCCAGTATCGAAATAGCCGAAACGATCAAGCCGTCCGGCCACTGACGGGTCGGATTCCTCGATTGCCAATCTGAGCCGGTCGTCGGTATTGAAATTATCCGGCAACTGGTCAAACGGTCCGTCGAAATAATTATTGACCGCGACATTGGCACCAAGCACGCCGATCAGGATTTTCCGGTCAATGTTCTTGTCGCGATAAAACGCAAATCCGGTGCGCCGGCCAAGCAGAATGCGGTCGGTGAAGGCAGCCGGCCGCAGGATTTCCGGCACAGTGTCGGTCTCATTCAAGACGTAGTGGAAGAGCTTCAGGTCGCGATTGTAGACCAGATAAAACTGAATCCCGGATTCATCATACACCGGACCAAGATAGGTTTCGTTGGCGTTGAGAAATCCGTCCGGCGGGCGGACCGTCGACAGATCGTTTAGCACAAACCGGATTGTGCGGTCGCGAAACGTGACCGTGTACAGAAGGGCGCCGAGCTTTTCCACCTTCACATCGTCAGCCGCTGTCAGCGGCCTGTAGTGCATCTGACCTTCGCGGATGCCGGCGTTGGCAGCCGGGAAATACGCAAAATGAACCAAGCCCTCGTCGCGATCCGACGCGGCAAGCCGGATGTTGCCGGCATAGTCGATGCCGCCGTGCTGAAAGCGGAAATAGTAATAATTTTCAGTTGGATAGACTTTTACTTCTTCCGGTAATTTCGACAAGACGAACTCAAATACCGAACCGATATCGTCAATGTCGAAACTGGCGCCGGCATTGAGGCTTTCCAGAACCTTCTGGTTAGTGGAAAGCGCCGGATTGGCCGTTGCCTGACCCGCCTGCAGCAACGTTGCGGCCGAGAATATGATCACGGCGAGGCGATGCGAAATGCCGAATATTATCCGGTTGCGCGTGCCGATGTGTGAGGCGGCCGGCCGTTTCCGGCAGCGAAATATCCAATCGGGCACGGGTCAGTTCACTCGCGGCTGTTGTAGCAGCAAATTCGGATTCAACAGCAATTTTTTACGTTCATCTTCTCGGGATTTCTTGTCCAGGTGGCGCCTTAACCTTCTGTTGGGTTGGATTACGGCATTGTTCGAGCCAACTGGCTGATGCACTTGCGGTGTCGAGCCGCGCGGTCTGTGGACCTGATTGTTTGAACCGATTGGCTGATGCACTTGCGGTGTCGAGCCGCGTGGTCTGTGGACCTGATTGTTTGAGCCGATTGGCCGATGCAATTGCGGTGTCGAGCCACGTGGCCTGTGGACCGGTGGATTGTTTGAGCCGATTGGCAGATGCAGTTGCGGTGTCGAGCCACGCGGTCTGTGAACCGAGCCAACTGGCCGGTGTGGCGCGACGATGGAGCCGACTGGCCGGTGGACAGAGCCGACCGGCCGGTGTGGCGCAACGACGGAGCCTCTTGGCCTATGGACAGACCCGACCGGGAGATGTGGTCCAGCTGACCCTATGGGCAGATGGATGGACCCTCTTGGGCGATGCGGTCCTGTCGAACCGATTGGCCGGTGCGGCGCAATAATGGAGCCTCTTGGCCTATGGACAGATCCGACCGGGAGATGTGGCCCAGCTGATCCGATGGGCAGATGGATGGACCCTATCGGGCGATGTGGCCCAGCTGATCCTATGGGCAGATGAATGGACCCTCTCGGGCGATGCGGTCCTGTCGAGCCAATCGGGCGATGCGGCGCGAAGGAACCGATTGGCCGGTGGATCGAACGGGGTGGCAAGTGCGGGACAAATGATCCGATTGGCAGATGCGGCCCGATTGAACCGATCGGCCTATGGACAGATCCGATCGGGCGATGCGGCCTGAACGAGCCAATTGGCCGGTGGATCGAACGGGGCGGCAAGTGCGGGACAAATGATCCGATTGGCAGATGCGGTCCGGTTGAACCGATCGGTTGATGGAGTGATCCGACTGGCAGGTGCGGCTGAATACCACCGCCCGGACCGCCGGGTTGACCCGGCGCGGGGCTGGGGGGTGGTATCAAGTTGGAACCGACCGGAATGTGCAGGCTTTCACCAAGCGTATGGACGTTCGACCCGATTGGTTGGTGCCCGGTTCCTATCGGGAAGTGGAATGGGCCTGGCGGGAAGAGACCGCCGGAGCCGGGCGGCAGATGAATCGAGCCGATTGGAAGATGGGCAACCGAAATAATAGGTTCATGCAACTGCGGATTTGACAGGATCGGGCCATGGATTGAGCCGATGGGCAGATGACCGACAGAGCCTGGAGGATTGTGCAGTGAGCCGATTTGGCCATGCAGGTTTGAACCGAACGGCATATGGAATGAACCTGGCGGCAGATGGCCCGGTCCCGAACCCAGCGGCAGGTGGACGGAGCCTATCGGAAGGTGCCCCGGCAAGGAGCCGGCCGGCACATGGAACGATCCGGGGAATATGTGACCGGGTCCCGAACCAATCGGTATATGGAACGACCCCGGGAACACATGCCCGGGCCCTGAACCAGCCGGTATGTGGAACGATCCGGGGAACACATGGCCCGGCCCGGAGCCAAACGGCAAATGGATCGATAATGGCGCCAGATGGCCGCCAATCGACCCGAAAGGCAGGTGGATCGAAAAGGGCGCTATGTGGCCGCCGATCGAGCCCAGCGGCAAATGAACCGAAGCGGGGAACAAGTGGCCGGGCAGTGACCCGACTGGTAGATGGACCGAACCCGGGAAGGCGTGACCGGGTCCAGAACCCCAAGGATTATGAATCGAATTGGGGAAAATATGGAACGGCCCGGATCCAATCGGCTGATGCACCGATGCGGGAAAGACATGGCCCGGATTGGAGCCGATTGGCTGGTGAATCGACGCGGGCAGCACGTGGCCGGGATTTGATCCTGCCGGTAAATGAACGCCGCCTGGCGGCGGGCCGCCGAGGATTTCGCTCGTGGCGCAGGCCTGATCATTGGCTGGATTGGCGTCGCCTGCAGCCGAGGACAATGCCGGATAAAGAACGGCCAGCACGCCCTGATCAATAATGCCGGTTGGCGCCTGACCGGCGTCAATTTGCAGTTCAACAATCGCCGCTGACGTGCGGGCGCCAAACAGGCCATCAATCGGACCAGGATCATAACCAAGAAGCGTCAGCGCAATCTGGGTGGCGCGGACGATTTCCCTCTGATCGTCCATGACGGCCAGCGGCCAGGCGATTTCGGCACAATTGGTCAACCGGTCGGCCGAGAATGACGGCGGGATAACCAGATCCATGATCAGGGTGCGAGACTGACCTGGCGCCAGATCGACCGGCGGGTAATGGCAATACTGGCTCGTCCCGACGGTGACACAGGTCCACGGCGCACCAACCGCCGCAACAGCCAGACCGCCGGGCGTGGTCTCGTCGTAAATATACAAGGGCCCGCTCCAGGTGCCGGCGCCGACATTGGTGGCGGTGACACGAGCAGTGCAGATATCATTCACCAGACAGAATGCCGGCATGGATTTGGAGACGGACAGGTCCGGCGGACCGCCGGGAATTGGTGCCGGTGTGCCGCCGATATTGATTTCAACGTCGCCGGCCCAGCCGGACCCGGCGTTCTTGACTGTCTCGACAAAATATGATCGGGCCGGCGCATCGGCTGGCGTCGCCGGTCCTGGCTCGGGATAATCGGCATAGGCTGCGGCCGGCGAAACCTCGCCCGGCATATCGGCTGACTGGCCCTGAAGCCCGGCAAGCGGCGCACCGTCCTCGCCGACTGCCGTATTGGACAGGCAAGGTGCATCGAGCTGGCACAGTTCATCGCCGGTTGCCCATGCAAACGCATCGCCCTTTGCGGCATCGCGGTTGCCGGTTGTCGAATAGCCATCGCCGAAGGCGACGCCGCCCGCGGCGGAGGCGCGCAAATGCGGCTGGCCGAGATCGGCGCGGTCGGCATTGCCGATATCGTGACGGCCGGCAGCGAGCCACAGGCCGCTTTCATCGCGGCGATAATGCAAAACCCGGGATTCGTGGGGCCAAACCGGCCCGTCGCGCGGGCCATCGGCCAGTTTTCGCACACCACCGCGCTCGCCAAGCAGCATGTCGCCACCGGCTGAAATTGCGATGTCTGTGACCGGGTTGGAAGGGCCGGCACGGTTATAGTCGTCGAGACTGGCGAAAAAGCCAGGAACCGTAATTTCGCGGCGGATATCACTGGTGTCGAAATCACCGCCGGCGGTGAGGCCGACCGACCAGATTGTGTTGGACTGATCTGCGGGATTGGCCGCCCATTGCGGATTGCCAAAGCCCTGACTGCTCCAAACGGCGTAATAAAGCCGGCTTGCGCCGGTTGACGGGTCGGTATGGACCGCCAGACCCCAGATGCGGCGGCGAAAATCGGCAAGATTCCAGCATTCGGGCGATCGGGCAAAGGCGGTTGGGCAGCTAGTGGAATGATCGGATCAAAAGAGTCCGATTTGTGATTCCCTATTGTGCTGAGGCGTGCGAGTCTGGTGCATGCGCAGTGGAATTTCCTTCACCGTATCCGCCGGCGACCGTCAGCGATTGCGCGCGATCGTCG
>CAXMRP010000009.1:0-16146 GCA_964196155.1 uncultured Polyangiaceae bacterium | reverse complement strand
CGATCCCCCGCTTGCCCGGCGCCTGTTGCGCTTGTTCGTGGAACTGAACAGACTGGGCACCTCGGTTGTAATCGCCACCCATGATCTGGGTCTGATGGATCAGTACGATGCCCGCCGTCTGGTCATCGATGACGGATATGTGGACGTTTATGACTAGGCCACCGCAATCCAGTACGTCACCGCGCGCCAAATCCACGGCGCCACCCGCCGGGCCCGGCCCCAGCCCCGGCATCGGCCCGCGCCGTGCCGCCACCCATCCGGCCCGGCGCTGGTTGCGGCAGGTCACGCCGGCATTCCGGCCCGGTTCCGGCAATGACAACGGCGCCAATGCCATCATTCCACCCCGCACCATGGCCCGGCGGGCCCTGTTGGCGCTGATCTCGATCATGAGTTTCCTGGCCTGCCTGACCGCTGCCACCGTCTCCGTTGTCCATGGCAAGGCGCAATCCTGGCAGCGGCAGATTTCCGACGAGGTCACTATCCAGATTAGGCCGATCGATGGCGGCAATATCGAGGACGCGGTTGCCCGCGCTGTCGAGATCGCCCTCCAGATCCCCGGTGTACGCAGCGCCGGCGCGTTGTCATCTGATGAATCCGCCGCACTTCTGGAACCGTGGCTGGGCCAGGATTTCGACCTTGAAGTTCTGGCCGTGCCGCGTCTTGTCGCCGTGCGCGTCGCCCCCGACGCCGATCTGGCCGGCCTGGCCCGGCGGCTTGGCGATGCTGTGCCCGGTGCAACCGTTGACGATCATGGCCAGTGGCTGGCGCGCCTGGCCAGCGCCGCCGGCTGGGTCACCTGGTCCGGCGTGGCCATTGTGCTGCTGGTCTTGTCTGCCACGGCTCTTTCGGTGATTTTTGCCACTCGCGGTGCCATGGCCTCCAACCGCGACGTCATCGAAGTGCTCCATTTTATCGGCGCGGAAGACAGCTATGTTGCAACCGAATTCCAGCGCCATTTTCTGGCCCTCGGCCTGAAGGGCGCCGGCCTGGGTGGCGGCGTCGCGATCGGACTGTTTCTGATCGCCGGTTTTGTCTCCGGTCTGGGCGGCGAGCGGCCGGAAAACGCCGCAATCAGATCCCTGTTCGGCGACATTTTCGTCGGGCCGGCCGGCTATGCGGCAACCGTGGCGATTATCATTCTCGTAGCCGCCGCCGTGGCGGTCACGGCGCGAGTGACAGTCCAGCGCACCATTGGTGAACTGGGTTAGTGCCATGACAACAGGACCACAATCATGGTGTCGATGAGGGGCGAACCGGCTGAAAATCCGGCCGGGCAACTGGATCCGGCAGTACCGGGCCACCCGGCCTCGCTGGGCCGCACACGATGGCACTCCCTGTGGCTGGTGATCCTTGGCCTTGGCGTGGCGCTGGCTGGCCTGCTGCTCGGGCTGATCGCCTTTGCCATTCACATTGAGCGGCAATCAACCCCCGACAATGTCAGTGCCGACGCGCTGGTGGTACTGACCGGCAGCCATAAGCGGATTGAGACCGGTATTGCGCTGGTTCGGCAGGGCGCCGCACCCCGGCTGCTTATTTCCGGCGTCAATGGTAAAGGCAGCGCCGATATCGTTCGCCACTTTGTCGGCCACGATGAACTGGTTTCCTGCTGCATCGATTTCGGGCTTGAGGCGCGCACCACGTTCGGCAACGCCCGCGAGGCCAGCAAATGGGCGGTTGGCAAGGATATCCGCTCGCTGGTTGTCATCACCAGCGATTTCCATCTGCCCCGCACCATGGTGCATTTTTCCCGCGCATTTCCCGACATTGCGCTGATCCCCTATCCAGTGGAAAGCACATTGCCCGTCACCACCTGGTACCGCTATCGCTCCAACGCCATGCTGCTCGTTGAGGAATATCTGAAATTCCTGCTGGTCAGCGCCGGCGTCAACCGGCTCTACGAGCCAGAATAAGGCGTCGCGACATGAAGGCCCGCTCGCTGCTTTTCACGGTGTTGATGTATCTGAACTTCGCGGTTCAGGCGGTGATATTCGCGCCCGTCCTGCTGATGCCGGAGCGCTATGGCTGGATGATCGCAAAGCTCTGGGCATCCACCACCTTGTGGCTGCACCATATGATTTGCGGGGTCGACAGGCGGATCATCGGCACCGAGCATGTGTTGAATACCGGCTGTCTGGTTGCCTGCAAACATCAATCCACCTGGGAAACCCTTGCCCTTGCCCTGATATTCGAGCGCCCATCGTTTATCTACAAGCGCGAGCTCGCCTGGATCCCGCTATATGGCTGGTACATCGCGAAAATGGGCGCGATACCGGTCAACCGGGGCAAGCGCGGCCCGGCGCTTGAGGCCGTGGCGGTGCGGGCGCGTCAGGCAGTTGCCGAAGGCCGTCAGGTCATCATTTTTCCCGAGGGCACCCGTCGCCCGCCCGGCGCCGAACCCAGATATCGCTATGGCGTGACAAAGCTCTACACCAGCATCGGCGCACCCTGCATACCCATTGCACTCAATTCCGGACTGTTCTGGCCGCGCCGCAGTCTGACCCATCGGCCGGGCACCATCACCGCCCACATCCTGCCGCCGATCGCCCCCGGCCTGCCACCGGAAGAATTCGCCGAACGACTGCAATCCGAAATCGAATCGGCATCAAACGCCTTGCACGCCCAAGCGAATACCTGACCAAAATCACCAAACCAGACATATTCGCGGCCAGTTATCAGACCCTCGATATTCGACTTGGCAAACAGCCAGGTCAGATTTTCGACACAATATGGCGTTGAATCTGCCGCATTTAGCACCATATCTGGGGACAAGACCCGATTCGCCAGCGTAAGTATCCGGCGCCATCGGGTCCCTTGACAGTTGCGTATCGCTGTTCTACTTTTGTTCTTGTTCCTCGTTTGTTCCAGTTCGCGTAGTGGCGTTTGTTGCCTCGGCGGAACTACCGGAACCAGGGTGCTTCACTGCACCTGTACCGGTTGTTCCGCCGATCAGGCACACAAGCGCGGTAGTCCGCAAAGGATGTGAGGTCATGATGTTGATGCGCGTTTCACCGGTCCCGACCGGCATTCCCGCCCAGGCTTCCTCGACGGGTATCCGTTTGACCGATACCCGGCCAGCCAGGGCATTAATTAACGACGACACCCGTTCGTTCGTGCCCCATGCCGCGCGCGAAGCCGGTCTTGTCGGTCGCTATCGCTATTGGCAAGGCCGTTCTGGCAAGCGGTTCCTGTTCACAAAAATTGCACGCCCGGCGCCGGACGAATTTAACGGCGCGGTACTCATGGCCACCCTCGATGGTGAAGTGATCTGGGCCGGCGACACGTCGGACCGGGCAACGGCCGATGCCGTGGCGGTGATGCCGGATGACGCGGTCTGGTTTCTTCATCTCTTGGCCAGCGCAAAATCACGGCGCCGCGAAATTGTCGCCGACCTCCTGCCGGCCCCGCAATTGTCGCTCGGATTTGAATCCGACTGGGACGAGACCGCGCGATCGCTTGCCAGAGCCGCCTAGTCAGGCGGCTTTACCTGGCGTTCAGATGACGCCGGTCGATCATCATCACGTGCCGTTTTCGGGATCGCCTTGCCGAAGCTGCGCTGCCAGCGACGACAAATTACTGTCCTTGATCCCCAACTCCTCCAGATGCTCGTCGGTTCGCAGGACATAGTCCCGGTTTACACCGGACTGCCCCCGCGCCTTTGAAACCAGTGCCAGTTGCGCGTCCAGATCAAGACGCCCGGCATATTGGGCGTGGCTGCGGTCGACCACATAAGTTATGGCCGAGACGGATCGCCCATCGTCCAGCCGCACCTGCCGGTTCTGCTCCAGATAGACATTGGTCACCTGCTCGCGTTCGCGCAGATAGGCAATGGTTTCGGCCTGCTTTCCATCTTCGATCTGAAAAACCAGGCCCCGGCATGCTCCGCCCCGATCAAGCCCCAGAACCAGTCCCGGCGAGGCTTGCGTGCCGCGATGCACCCACGAATAGACACAAAAGGTCCGGTGCAGGCCGGCAAGATAGCCCGGCTGCACATCAATATGGGAAAACCCCGGCCGCCACATCAACGATCCGTATCCAAATATCCACAAATCCGCCATGAACCTTTTCCAATTGCGCCGGACCGCCTATCAGGCTGGATGCAAACCTGCAAGGTCAGGACAGACCGGATGAGGTCTGATCTGGCCAAGTCAGGCAGAAGATCATTCACGGGAAGAGCCGACAGGCATCATGCCAGATCAAGAAACCAAGCGGCAACGAAAGTCAGGGCCGCGCCGTATCGCCGTTTCCGCCGTACTGATCATTGCCGCATGGTCGACCATCTGGATAATCGCCGCCTGGCAGACCAATCGCTGGCTCAACGGAGCGCTCGACGAATGGGCGCTGGCTGGAAATCGTGTCGCCTGTCGTGACCGCGCCACCGGCGGCTACCCGGTCAGTTTGCGCTTGCACTGCGCCAGTTTTGAAGCTGGCGGAGCCGATGTGGGCGTCGCACTCAACCTGGCATCCCTGGGAACGAAAACCAGCATCTGGCGTCCCGGTGTCATCACCACCAATCCGGCCGCCCCGGCATCGGTTCAGATCACCGGCGCATCGGCGCCGATCGCGCTGGATTGGTCCGCTGCCGAACTCAATACCAAATGGGGCCTTTCCGGTTATACCGGTTCTGACCTGACCACTGAGCAGGTTCAGGCCGGTTGGCGGTCTGGTTCGCTGGCGGCAGAGGCATTCCACGCCACGTTCGGCGCTGCGGCCGATCCCGCCCAAACCGAATTGACATTGGTGGCAGACGGCATCGAATTTCGTATGTCCGGAACAGCGCTCAGCCCCGCCGGACTTCAGGCCCGGGTCCGCCTCGACCGGCCGCTGGACGATATTCGCTCAGGCCGTTTTGATCCCACAATCACGCCGGTCCGGTTCTCGCTGGTTGAAATTTCGCTTCAGATCGCCGGCGCCACACTGGAAGGACAGGGTAACCTGATAATCGACACGGCGGGATACCTTGACGGTGATTTGGTTCTGTTTGTTCAGAACTTGCCGGCGCTCAGCGGGCTGATTGCCACTTTGCCGCCCGAAGCCGCCCTGGTCGCAGGGCCACTGGTTGGCGCGGTCGTGGCGATGGCTGGCGAGGAGGTGAGAAACGGCCAGGCAGCGCGCAAACTGCGGTTGACCATTCGCGGCGGAATCGTTCGCGCTGGGCCATTTCAAATCGCCCGCATTCCACCACTCTACCCGTCTTGATCGTCGCCGGCCTCGCTGTGCCGGCCGAAATCCGGCGCATCGGTCTCCTGCCCGGCATCAATGATATCTCGGCGGATCGACCGGGTTCGGTTAAACAGATCGAACAACGCATCGCCATCGCCCCACCGGATCGCCCGTTGCAACGCGGTAAGATCCTCGCTGAAGCGCCCGAGCATTTCCAGAACCGCTTCCTTGTTGTGCAAAAACACATCCCGCCACATGGTCGGATCGGACGCGGCAATGCGGGTAAAGTCGCGGAACCCGCCAGCGGAAAATTTCATCACTTCCGACCGCGTCACCGATTCAACATCGGCGGCGGTTCCGACAATATTGTAGGCGATGAGATGGGGAACATGGCTGGTGATCGCCAGCACCAGATCGTGGTGGGCAGCTTCCATGATCTCAACCCGCGATCCCAGCCCGGTCCAGAATTGCGAGAGCGCTGAAACAGCGTCAGTGTCGGTCCCCGCCGGCGGCGTCAGGATGCACCAGCGCCCGTCGAAAAGATCGGCAAAGCCTGCATCCGGGCCTGAATGTTCTGTGCCGGCAACCGGATGGCCCGGCACAAAATGCACATTGTCAGGAAGGTGCGGCGCCATCAGTTCAACCACCGCCCGCTTGACCGAACCGACATCGGTGACGATCGCACCGGGCTTCAGAGCAGGTGCGATTGCCATTGCAACATCGCCGTAAACGCCAATCGGTACACAGACAATCACCAGATCAGCGTCGGCAACGGCGTCAGCCATATCTCCGGTATAGCGATCACCAAGATTAAGCCGCCGGGCCGCATCAAGTGTTTTTGGCCGCCGCGTCTGGACAACAATTTCGCCAACCAGACCACCGCGCCGCGCCGCCAGCGCAATCGACGAGCCGATCAGCCCGATACCGATCAGCGCCAGCCGCTCAAACAGCGGTTCGCCTGCTATATTATCTGTCATCAGGACGGCTCCAGAAACTTGCCAAGAGCGTCAAGCACACCGCGGTTGGCTTCGTCAAAACCCACACTCATCCGCAGCGCATTGGGAAATCCATAGCCACCCATCTGGCGAAGAACAAAGCCATTTTCGCGCAGATATCTGTCGGCATCGGCCGCTCGCTGCCCGTCCCGGTCGGGAAAATGGATCAGCAGGAAATTGCCAACGCTTGGCGTAACCCGAAGTCCAATCTGTGAAAGCCCTTCGCTCAATCGCACAATCCAGTCGGCATTAAACGCCACGGACCGGTCCACATGGTCGCGGTCGGCGACAGCGGCCGCTCCAGCCGCGATTGCCGAAGCCGTCACATTGAAAGGCCCGCGCACCCGGTTCAGTACATCGATGATCGCCGCTGGCCCGTAGGCCCAGCCCAGACGCTGGCCCGCCAGTCCGTGAATCTTTGAAAATGTCCGCGTCATGATGACATTATTGGCGGCGCCCGCCAACTCGATCCCGCTCTCATAATCATTGCGCCGTACATACTCCGCATATGCCGCGTCCAGAACCAGAATAACACCGCCCGGCAATCCGGCATGAAGGCGCTTGACCTCGGAGAACGGCAGATACGTGCCGGTCGGATTGTTGGGATTGGCGACAAACACCATCCGCGTTTTCGCGGTTACACAAGCAAGGACCGCGTCGACATCCACGGTCTCGGCGGTTTCCGGTGCGATAACAGGCGTTGCCCCGGCCGCCAGAATGTCGATCCGGTACATCATGAAACCGTGGGCCGAATAGATCGCCTCGTCGCCTGCGGTCAGATAGGCCTGGGCCAATAGCGCCAGCAATTCATCAGACCCCGCGCCACACACGATCCGGTCCACCGCCAGCCCGTGGAAATCGGCAATCGCCTGCCGCAAGATCGTCGCGTCGCCATCAGGATAGTCTTGCAGGTGATCACCCGCCTGCCGAAACGCGGCAATGGCAGCCGGGCTCGGCCCCAGCGGGGTCTCGTTTGCCGACAGCTTGAACACCCGCTTGCCGGTGCTGGCGCTATCGCCCGGCACATACGCCGCAATATCAAGAATGCCGGCGCGGGGTTGTGGTTTTGCCTTGTCACTCATCGCGCTGCACCCCCTTCATTGTCACCGCCCGCCCGCATGTGGATCGGCGCGTGAAATCCGCCAACTGGTGTTATTGACCCGATAGCAACGTTGGCCTGGCGGGCTGCATCAGTCAGCATTTCAAGGCCATTCGATGCCGGCAGTTCAATCAGATGACGCGCGCCGTCCTGACAGACCGAAACGGCGCCCACGGCCCGCAACAGCGAGCCCGGCAACACATCGGCATCAATTCGCACAACCAGCGTATCGTAGTGCTCCTCACCGGCAATCGGCAGCGCAAGAACATAGGCCGGCAACCGAACAGGATGGGCGGCGCTGTCCACAAAGGGAAGCCGGGAGATAATCGCCGGTGCATCCTCCCCACCCAGTTCAGCCCACCACGCGCCGGCGCTTGTCAGTGCAATCACGGCAAGACAAGCCGTCTCGCCATCATGGCCGCTCCGGCATGCCCTGATCGCATCCTCGGCGCCGGAGCACGCATCGACAGGCACGGAAAAACCAAAATAAAACCGCGCCAGATCGCGGATTGCCGCCCGCTCCAGCGGTGTATCCCCGGCGCTTGTCACGACCCGGTATGGCGCCTGCATGGCGGTAAATGTCGCAATAATGTCGCGCCACATATGCTCCACCAGCGAAAATGGGCAACGACCCTGATGGCGCAACGCCAGCGCGCGCATCATCGCCGCCTCGCGGCCTGGCCGAAAAGCCTCACCCGTTTGTGCGGTATTCTTGGCCCGAACCAGCGCATCGATTTCGGTGCTGCGCTCCATCAAAAGCCTGTGCATTGTCTCATCAATTTGATCGATCCGTTTCCGGATACCGATGAGTGTGCTGTCGGCGGGTTTCATGCCCTGTTTCCTTGCCCAAATACCCGTACACGATTTCCCCCGCGGCGGACGATGCCGCCGGGGGCCGCGTTCCATACCAAGGCGGATTGCCAAACGTAAAGACCGAGACCGATCAATCAGCCAATCTGACTATCCACTTTGCGATCCAGCCCGCTATCCAACATGACCGGCTTACATTACCGGCAACGGCAGCCGGCTGTTGATCCGGGTATCGAACTTTCTCAAGGGGTCCTGAGTAAGCACCCTCACCATAATTCCGTCGGCCTAAACCTCACGGCAACAAAACATTGACAGAACAAATGCGAAACGCCTAAGCCCGCACTCTTCGGAACCTGTAATTCCGACAAGTGAACATGAGCGATGACACAGCAAGATAACCAGAAACAAAGCGCCCCGGTCGCCAGCCCGCCCGGCGAAAATGCCGACAGCGATTTGGTATTTGACGCCGATCGCCCGCTCACGCTCGACTCCGGCGACACGCTGCCGGCCATCCGTCTTGCCTATCGCACCTATGGCAAACTCAACGCCGACCGTTCCAACGCTGTCCTCGTGTGCCATGCGCTGACGGGCGACCAACATGTCGCAAGCACCAATCCGCTTACTGGCAAACCCGGCTGGTGGTCCCTGATGGTCGGTCCGGGCCGGCCAATCGATACCGATCGCTACTTTATTATCTGCCCGAACGTGCTTGGCGGCTGCATGGGTTCGACCGGACCGACATCGATCAATCCGCACACTGACAAACCCTGGGGCCTCAATCTGCCGGTGATCACCATCCACGACATGGTGAACGCACAAGCCATGCTGATCGATCATCTGGGTATCGACCAGCTGTTTGCCGTTGCCGGCGGCTCGATGGGCGGCATGCAGGTGCTGCAATGGGCCGCAAGTTACCCCGAACGGGTATTCGCCGCCATTCCGATTGCCACCGGATCACGGCACTCGTCCCAGAATATTGCGTTCCACGAGGTCGGTCGCCAGGCCGTCATGGCAGATCCCGACTGGTGCGGCGGCGACTATCTGGGTCACGGCAAAAGCCCGCGCAAGGGCCTCGCCGTGGCGCGCATGGCCGCCCACATCACCTATCTGTCCGATGATGCCCTGCACCGAAAATTTGGCAGGGCACTGCAAGACCGCACGCGCCTGACATTCGGCTTCGATGCCGACTTTCAAATCGAATCTTATTTGCGCCATCAGGGGCTGACATTCGTTGACCGCTTCGACGCCAATTCCTACCTCTACATGACCCGCGCGATGGATTATTTTGATCTTGCCGCTGATTATGACAGGAATCTTGCCGACGCGTTCAAGGACACCAAGACCCGTTTCTGCTGTGTATCCTTCACCAGTGACTGGCTGTTCCCGACGAGCGAAAACCGCACGATCGTCCATGCCATGACTGCCGCCGGCGCTGCCGTCTCCTTCGTCGAGATTGAAACCGACCACGGCCACGATTCGTTCCTTCTCGATCTGGCAGAGCTGTTTGAGACAGTCGGTGGTTTTGTAAATTCCGCCGCCCGACTGAAAGGCCTGAGTTGAGGGCGATGGCATGAGCACAAACGAAAATACCGCGAGCGTGCGAACGATGGCCGCCGATCCCGAACGGGTTGATCTGCATGTCGTGTCGGGTTTCGTCCAGCCCGGCGCCAAGGTGCTGGATGTCGGCTGCGGCGATGGCACCTTGCTGGCGATGCTGCAAGACGAAAAACAGGTCGAGGCGCGAGGCATCGAGATCGCCCAGGCCCGCGTCAACAATTGCGTTGCCAGAGGCCTGTCCGTCATTCAGGGCGATGCCGACAACGATCTTGCTGTCTATCCGGAAAATGCCTTCGATTTTGCGATTCTGAGCCAGACAATTCAGGCGACGCGCAACCCCCGCATCGTGCTGGAATCGCTCCTGCGCATTGGCCGCAAGGCCATCGTGTCGATCCCCAATTTCGGCCATTGGCGCATTCGCTCGCAACTGACTACCGGCGGCCGGATGCCGGTGAACGAGAACCTACCTTATAGTTGGTACGATACGCCGAACATCCATTTTTGCACGATCCGCGATTTCACCGAACTGGTCGCCGCCGTCGATGCCACAGTCGAGCGGTCCGTCACGCTGTACGGCAGGAAGGGTCATCTGCCGCAATCGACCCCGTTGGCAATCCGCAATTTGATTGGCAATCAGGCCGTATTCCTTTTGTCCGGCGGCAAGGCATAGAGCGCATTCCGAAAAGTGGGACCCGGTTTTCGGATTTAAATGCGCGTAAAATCAAAAGAAAAGAGCGTATTGAGTGATTCAATAATCAAGAAATACGTTCTATTATTTGGTTCCTCTGCGGCCTCGGGCAGCATCAACGGTGGATTGACGCAGAAGGTTTGGGTCGCAAGGCCGGCTGCAGAACCCGCACGAAACGCGGCCGCACGGAAACTTTCGCGCCCTCAATCGGGCCTTTCGATGCCAGAACCAACGTCACGCCACAAAAGGCCGGCCAGACCCTGCGTCCGGTTTTCTCCAGCAGCCCCGACATGCCCATCATCGCTCGCCGGCCGCTAGCCGGCATATAGAGCGCAGTATCGAACCGCTCGCAGATAAATCCGGTTTCGGCCAACAACGCCCGCAGCTGACCACGCGAGAATGGCCGTCCGAACCCAAAAGGCGACACATCGGAACGTGCCCACAAACCCTGCCTGTTGGGCACCACAATGGCGACCCGACCGGAGCGGGTAAGTACCCGCCGCAACTCGGCCATCAGGGCCGGCGGCTGCGCCGACATTTCCAGCGCATGAACGACGAGCGCAAAATCGACGCAGGAGTCAGGAAGTGGCAAGGCATCCTCGGCGACCAACGCCGTTGCCGATTTTCCCTCCGGCGGCCAGTCAAGCACACCTTGCGGCGCCGGCATGAAGGCCAATATCCGCTCGGCATCGGACCGGTATGTCTGCAGATAGGGCGTTACAAATCCAAGGCCCAACACGCATCCGCCTGTGCTGGCCGGTTGCAGGCGCTCAAAACTGGCGCCGATTTGGCGTGCCACGATATCGCCGAGTTCCGAGGCGTAAAAATCGCGAAGGTCGATAACGTCGAGATACATGCCGCCCTCAGCCGACCGGGTCGCTCTGCAACCTTGATCAGCCCGCCCCGGTTAAGTTGCGTATGACAATAGCAGAAATTTATTCGCAGGCGGTTGTCATGGCCTAAGACGCTACGGATGCGAAAAAACATCCCGCGGCGGCGATTCGCCTTGATCTTGACGGTCACTCCGCCAAATTGGCAATAGCGGTATCAGCAGCGATGATCCCGGCAAGAACCAGAAAGTAGACGAGCCCTCATGACCGCACTCACCATTGTCCAGTTCAACATCCGCGACGATAATTTTGCCGTCCTGGTCCATGACCGGGAAAGCGGCGCAACCGCCGCCATCGACGCCCCGGCTGCCGCCCCCATCCAGGCCGAGTTGGAGCAAAGAGGCTGGACCCTCACGCACATTTTTGTCACCCACAAGCACTTGGACCACATCGAAGGCATTCCTGCCCTGACGGCTGCGGGCGGCGTTGAGGTGATCGGTCCGGCAAAAAGCGCCGCCGCAACCGGGCTTTATGACCGATCGGTATCTGAAGGCGACCGGTTTGATTTCGCTGGCCATGAGGTGACGGTATTGGAAACGCCCGGACACACTCTCGATCATGTCAGCTACTATATTGCCGACGATCATGTGGTGTTCGCCGGCGATACGCTGTTTGCGTTGGGCTGCGGCCGGGTCTTTGAAGGCACGCCGCCGATGATGTGGGATTCGCTGTTGAAGCTGCGCGCCCTGCCCGACGACACAGCGCTATATTGCGGCCACGAATATACGCTGGCCAACGCCCGATTTGCAGTCACCGCTGATCCAGCCAATGCAGCACTGGCCTCACGCCTCACCGAGATCGAAGCACTGCGGGCGGCCGGCAAGCCGACTTTACCTTCAACCATTGGCCGCGAGAAGGAAACCAATCCTTTCCTGCGCGCCGACAATCCCGGCCCCGCCAAAGCCATGGATTTGACAGGCGCCGACCCGGTAGCGGTCTTTGCCGAAATTCGCGGCCGAAAAGACCGGTTCTGATTGCCAACTTCCAGAGCCGCGAATGCGCTGCAAGGCGCTAACGATCACCGTCGGCGAAGTCAGGAAATTGTTCGCCAAGCGCTGCGGTCAGAGCGCGTAGCGTCCGCGCGGTGGCGCCCAGATCGCGATCGGCAAGGGCCTCAGTCAAACGCGTGATTACCGCCGCTTCACGGGCTTCTATCGTCGCGAAAATTTCCTGCCCTTCAGGTGTCAGTTTGACCAGCGGCGAGCGTTTGTGGGCGGGATTGGGCTCAAGATCAACCAGCGCGGCCTCGCCCAGCGCATCCACCAGCTTCTGAATATGCTGCCGCGAGACATTTCGCGTCCGCGCCATGGCCGGCACAGTCTGCGGCCCGCCCCGGGCCAGGCGCTCCAGCACGGCACGCATTGCCGCCGAAATACTCAGGTCGCCATGCATGGCGTCGGCCGCCGACCGCATCATGTTGAAACTCAGGCGAATCTGATCGAGAACTGCGTATAGCGCTTTTTCCGACTCCATCTTCGATCCTTTATGACATGTTTAATGTCAAGTTGACAATATTGAAGTCAATACGATCTTCGAATCACACTGACAATCTGATTGTCATATAACTCAATGTCAATGGAGATGCCGATGACGTTCCCGAAAAAATCGCTCTTGTTTTTGCAGTTCTTGCTGTGTTTGGCGGCTTGTTCTACGCCGCCGATCGTTACACCGGTCCGTGGCGACCGGTTACTGTGGCCAGCGCCGCCGGCGATCCCGCTGCTTATAGCCATTTTGGCGGCCGCTGGCAGCACCGTGGCAGCCGCGGCAACCATCACACCTGCAATCATTCGCCACAAGCGATCGCCAGATTTGCAGAAATAGGCGCCGGCTGGTTCGCCCTGACACCGGATCAGAAACCGTCTTACAAGGCACTGGTTGAGCGATTGACCGCAGCTTCGCAGGCGGCGGCCGATTTTTGCCAGTCGCTCGAAAAAGGGGAAATCGCCGCCGGTTCCGCCTATGCCCCACAAATCAGCAAGGCAGCCGTCGAACTGGAACGGATGGCAGGTCTCGTCGCCGACCTGGCCGAACCGACTGCCGCCTTCGAGGCAGTGCTGACGGACAGTCAGAAACGACAGCTTGACGCATTGATGCACCGGAAAACCCGATAGGCAACAGTGCCGGACACGACACGTTGGGCGGCGGCAAAGACCCGGCCGCCGCCTGCTCAATTGAGAGTCTCGTGTTCTTCCAGAAAGCTACCGATACGCCCCATCGCCGCCTCGATATTCTCCAGCGAATTGGCATAGGACACCCGGATATACCCTTCGCCCAGAATACCAAAATCCGGCCCGCCGATCAGCGCCACACCGGCATCCTCCAGCAAGGCCGAGGCGAGCGGCTTGGCCTGCCAGCCGGTCTGCGAAATATTCGGAAACCCATAGAATGCCCCCTTGGGCAGACGGCACGATACATTCGGCAGTCCGTTGAGCAGATCGGTCACCGCCAGCCGCCGCTGGTCAAACGCCGCCATCATCTCCGCCACCGCGTCCTGCGGCCCCTCCAACGCAGCAATCCCGGCATATTGCGCCGGCGCATTGACGCAGGACCAGGCATTGACTGCCAGCTTTCGCACTTTGTCGTAGAGCCTGTCCGGCCAAATCGACCAGCCCATCCGCCAGCCGGTCATTGCCCAGGTTTTTGACCAGCCATTGAGCAGGATCAGCCGGTCACGGATCGAGGGATAGCCAAGCAGCGACACATGCGCCATCCCGTCATAGACCATCTGATCGTAGATCTCGTCAGACAGGATCGCCACATGGGGATGCGCCTCCAGCCCGGCCACCAGCTTGTCGATTTCCGGGCGCGGCGTCACACCGCCGGTCGGATTGGCCGGCGAATTGACGATCAGCAACCGCGTCTGCGGCGTGATCAGCGACAAGGTTTCGTCGGCGGAAAAGGCAAAATCATTGTCTTCGCGGATCGGAACCGGCACCGGCCGCGCCCCGGTAAACTCGATCATCGAGCGATAGATTGGGAACCCCGGATCGGGATAAAGAATATCCGCCCCCGGTTCGCCGAACATCAAGATAGCCGCGAACATGGTGATCTTGCCGCCGGGTACGACGATGACATTGTCCGGCGACACTTCAATACCGGTAGTATCCAACGTCCGTTTGGCGACGGCCTCGCGCAGCGGTGGAATCCCGGTCGCCGGTGTATAGCCATGATGCCCGTCGCGCAGCGCCTTGATCGCCGCCTCGACAATATGCGGCGGCGTGCTGAAATCGGGCTGGCCGATCCCCAGATTGATGATATCGCGCCCCTGTGCCGCGAGCGCCCCGGCCCGGGCCAGCACCGCAAAGGCGTTTTCCTCGCCAATCCGGTCAAAACCGGCAATGGTTGTCAGCATCGGATTTCATTCTCCCGATTGATTTTCATCCTCGTTTAAGCCCATGGTCGCCCGCAAGCAATCAATGACAAAATCAAGGAGGCACCGCGATGGCATTCGACGCCAAACACGGCACGATGTTGAAACTTCGTTCGCAGATATGGTTTGACAATCCGGACGATCCCGACATGACCGCGCTGTATATCGAGCGCTACATGAACTGGGGCCTGAGTCGCGAAGAATTGCAGTCCGGCAAGCCGCTGATCGGCATCGCCCAGACCGGTTCGGACCTGTCGCCGTGCAACCGTCATCACCTGGTTTTGGCAAACCGGGTGCGCGAAGGCATCCGTGAGGCCGGCGGCATCGCCTTTGAATTTCCGGTGCACCCCATTCAGGAAACCGGCAAACGGCCAACCGCCATGCTGGATCGTAACCTGGCCTATCTCGGCCTGGTGGAGATCCTGTTCGGTTATCCCATCGACGGCGTTGTGCTCACGGTTGGCTGCGACAAAACAGCGCCAGCGTGCCTGATGGCCGCCGCTACCGTTAACATTCCGGCGATCGCCCTATCGGTCGGGCCGATGCTGAACGGCTGGTACAAGGGCGAGCGCGCCGGGTCCGGCACCATTAAATGGCATGCCAAGAAGCTGAAAGCCGCTGGCGAAATCGACTGGGCCGAATATGTCGACATGGTCGCCTCCTCGGCTCCCTCGCCCGGTTATTGCAACACCATGGGCACCGCCACGACGATGAACTCGCTGACCGAGGCGCTCGGCATGTCGCTGCCGGGAAATGCCGCGATTCCCGCTGTCCACCGCGAGCGCGCCGAAACCGCTTATCTCACTGGCAAGCGTATTGTTGAAATGGTCCATCAGGACCAGAAGCCATCGGAAATTCTGACCCGGGAAGCCTTTGAAAACGCCATCGTCATCAACTCGGCAATCGGCGGTTCAACCAATGCACCGATCCACCTCAATGCCATTGCCCGCCACATCGGCGTTGAACTCAACAATGATGATTGGGACAACATCGGCTACAATATTCCGCTGCTTCTCGATCTCCAGCCCGCCGGCCGTTTCCTTGGCGAAGACTACCACCGTGCCGGCGGCCTGCCGGCGATTATCGCTGAGCTGATTGAACACAAGGCCCTGCCCCATCCCGATGCGGTAACCGCCAATGGCAAGACGATCGGCGAGAATTGCCAGGGTAAATTCTCCCCCGACCGCGAGGTCATCCGCGCCTATGATGCGCCGATGATGGAAGCCGCCGGTTTCGTCAACCTGAAGGGCAATCTGTTTGATTCGGCCATCATGAAACTGTCCGGCGTGTCCGATCAGTTCCGCAAATTGTTCTTGTCCAATCCCGACGATCCGGATGCGTTTGAAGGCCGCGCCGTGGTCTTTGATGGCCGCGAGGACTACCACGCCCGCATCGATGATCCTTCGCTCGGGATTGATGAAAACACCCTGCTGTTCATTCGTGGCGCCGGTCCGATCGGCTATCCCGGTGGCGCCGAGGTGGTCAACATGAACCCGCCGGCGGCACTTTTGAAAAAGGGCATCAACGAATTGCCCTGCATCGGTGATGGCCGCCAGTCCGGCACTTCCGGTTCGCCC
>CAXMRP010000008.1:0-4382 GCA_964196155.1 uncultured Polyangiaceae bacterium | reverse complement strand
CCTCGCCACTTCGGCCGGGCCAGAGGCACCAGTCAGTTCGAGCCGCAGTCGTCGCTTCGCCGCTGCGTCTCCTCTGGTGATCTCGATCAGCAATTCCGCGAGGCGAGCCGCGCCGAGTGCTTCGAGGTTCTTCACATTTAGTGTCTTTTTCGAGGCCATTCTTGATCCGCGTTCCGTGCTCACCCTGTTCGTGGTTCTATTGTTATTGAAGCGCGTTTCGCTTGTCTGCGGTGATATGCTCGCCGTTTGTCGGTGAAGCAGAATTTTCTCATCGTGGTCTCTTTTCCCGGTCAACCGCGGGCTAGGGTTTCTGTGGCTCCGGTCGTGCCTCCAAGTTTAAGCTTGCCGCCGCCGGGGCTGGTTGCCGAAAGCCAATCCTTTAGTTTTGACCATCTGCGTCGACCTGAGACGTTACGGACCGCGATGGCGACAGCCTTCTTCTGGCCGACGAGCACGACCAGCCGCTTGCCGCGGGTGATGCCCGTATAGAGCAGGTTGCGCTGAAGCATGGCATAGTGCTGCGTCATGACCGGGATGACCACAGCCGGGTACTCTGATCCTTGGCTCTTGTGGATGGTCGCGGCATAGGCGGGAACCAGCGTGTCCAGTTCGCCAAAGCCATAGGTGATGGACCGGCCGTCGAAGGTCGCTGTGAGTTCACCCGTTTCAGGATCAACATCGCCCACATAGCCAATGTCACCATTGTAGACCTCCTTGTCGTAGTCGTTCTCGATCTGCATGACCTTGTCGCCAGGGGCGAAGGTCCAGCCAAATCGCTCGACCTTGCGACCGCCGGAGGGGTTCAGCACCGACTGAAGCTCGATGTTGAGCGAACGGGAGCCTACACCGCCGCGGTTCATCGGGCACTGGACCTGGATGTCACGGATGGGGTCGACGCCGAAGCGCTTTGCGATGCGGGCCTTCACCAGTTCGACAATGCGCGATACGGCTGTCTCGGGATCATCTGCCGGCACGAAATAGAAGTCGCTAGCGTCTTCTGGGCTCAATGCGCAGTGCGATGGCTGTTATCACAATACCAGCAGCCAGCCCCTTTCCGAAGCCTGCAGCCTGCAGCGATCCTTCTGTCGCTAGGCGTCAAAGTGTCCACGTTCCGGATTGCTGACAATATTCAATTTTTTCTATAGAATCGGCATCGTTGGGTTTCATGCTTCTTGTTGAGGGGCAAGCGCGAGATTATGGCCGCACCAAAAACGGCACAGAATAACCACAAAAAGGAACTGGAGTTCCTGCGCACGCAATCCTTGGCGTCCGTCGTCCAGCACGAAATCGAACGCATGATCCTCAGTAATGAGCTTTCGGCTGGCGAACCGGTCAACGAGAACATGCTCGCCGCCAGGCTTTCGATCAGCCGCGAACCGATCCGCGAAGCGTGCCGCAAACTCGAACAGGCGGGCCTGCTGCAGATTCATGTCAACCGCGGCATGTTCGTGCGCGAGCTCGATGTTGCCGAGGTGCTGCACCTTTACGAGATACGCGCCTGCCTGTCGGAGCTGGCCGGAAAGCTGCTGGCCAAAAGGCTGTCGGCGGAAACAGGCCGGCACTTGTCGGACCTGGTCGATCGGATGGGTGATGCGATTAAGGCAAACGGTCTTGAGACCTATTATCCGCTCAATCTGGAATTCCATAAGGCGTTGATGGATGGCGCGGGAAATCCGCGCCTGGCCGCCATCTATAGCGGCATGGACAAGGAGCTGCATCTGTTCCGGCGCCACAGCCTGGATTCGATCCCGGAACTGATGGAATCCAACACCGAACACAGAGCCATCGTCGATGCCCTGAGCGCCGGTGACGCTGAACGCGCCGGGCAGGCCATGAAAGAGCATATTTTCGGCGGCAGGAGACGTCTTTTAAGATCGATCGGCCAAACGGATCATCACGAAAACAAGGAAGCCGCGCAGAAAAAGGAGGAACCGTAACGCCGCGCGGCCGGCGAAGCAGGTGGAATAGAAATCAGTATCAACAATGGGAGTTCTTACAATGAAACCGAAACTGACAGACACGCTTCACGTCACCATGCGCCCTGCCGCGCTGTTTGGTATGGCGGCGATACTCGGCCTCGGGCTGGCCGCCGGCTCGGCCCTGGCCCAGGATAAATATCCCTCCGAGACGATTGAAGTGGTTACCCATGCCGGCGCCGGCGGCGGCACCGACATCACCACCCGCATGATGCTGCTGCGCGCCCGCCGCGAATTGAAGACCGACATGGTCGTCGTCAGCAAGCGTGGCGGCGGCGGCGCCACGGCGATGAACTATATCAACAGCCGCGATCGCGACGGCTACACAATCATGACCATCACGCCCACCCATCTGTTGACCATCGCCCGCGGAAAGTCGCCGCTGAAGGTGGACGATCTGGTCGGCCTGGCGCGCGCGACGGACGATCCGCAAATTCTGATGGTCAAGGCAGACAGCAAATACAAGTCGGTCGAGGATCTGCTCGCCGCCGCCAAGGAAAATTCACTCAAGTTTGGCGGCACGCAGGTCGGCGCTATCGACCAGATCACGGCGTTTACGTTCGCCAAGCGGGCCGGCATCCAGAACCCGAACTACATCCCCTTTGACGGCGGTGGAGCCATCATTACGGCCCTCATCGGCGGTGACATCGAAATCGGTGTGCTTAATTTGTCCGAGGCTGAATCGCAGATCACTGCCGGTGAAATTCGGGCGCTGCTGGTGCTTGCCAAGAAGCGGATGAAACCGCTTCCGGACGTGCCGACTTCGGTGGAAAAGGGCATTGATGCCGTGTTCTCCACGGTTCGCGGTTTCGTCACCCTGAAGGGCGTGCCCGAGGACCGGGTGAAAATGCTCGAAGAAAAGCTCGTCAAGGCGATGAAGCACAAAGTCTACATGGCCTATCTGGAAACCGCCGGACTGGATGCCGACAGCATTGTCGGCGCCGAGGATTGGAATGCGCAGATCCAGCAGCTCTACGCCGATGGCGTCGTCGCCTTGAAGGATCTGGGAATGCTGAAATAGCAATTTCGCGTTCAGCTTTCTGGAAAGGGCGAAACCCCCAAACCAATGAGCAAACCGCAACAGGAAAAGGCAACTGAAGTGAACGGGGCGGGTCCGCCCCGTTCACCCCTTCTGCGTGGCGACAATATTGTCGGCGGGGCGATCCTGTTCTTCTGCGCCGCCGCCTACGCGATCACCACGACTTTTGAAGAAGTCCCGGTGATGCTTTCGCAGGGCATCCAGCCGGCGGTATTCCCGCGATTGATGATCGCCGTCATCGCTGTCTTGTCGGTGCTCATGATCATCCAGGGCCGCCGGAAGCGGGATAGCGTACGCAAACCGGTGCCGCTCGTCGCGTTCGGCACGGCTGGTCTTCTTGGCCTTTTCGTCGCGGCGATCGACTGGGTCGGGATGATGATCGCCATCTTCCTGTTCTGCCTCGTTCTGCCCGCGCTTTGGGGGGAACGCCGCTATCTCTGGATTGCGGTTTTCGCCGTGCTGTTTCCAATCAGCATTTTCGTTCTATTTTCGAAAATGCTGGAAGTCCGGTTTCCGCTCGGAATTTTACAATCATTCGGATTTTGAAGATCCATGGACGCATTTCTCTCCAGCTTGTCGATCCTTTATGATCCTTACCTGTTGCTGGTCATTCTCGCCGGCACCGTGGCCGGTGTCCTGGTCGGCGTCCTGCCGGGACTAAGTTCGACCATGGCGACGGCGCTTTTGTTGCCGTTCACCGTGACCATGGAACCGCTGCCGGCGATCGCCCTTTTGGCGGCGCTTTACTGCGCCGGCACCTATGGTGGTTCGATCACCGCCATTCTCATCAACGCGCCCGGCGCCCCCCCGGCGGCGGCGACGGCGCTCGATGGTTATCCCCTGGCCTTGAAGGGCGAAGCTGGCCGGGCTCTCGGTATTGCGACGATCGCCAGCGCCATCGGCGGCATTTTCAGCGTTCTGGTGCTGATCGTCGCGGCGCCCCTGCTGGCCCGCGTCGCCTATAAATTCGGCGCTCCGGAATATTTCGCGCTGGCCGTGTTCGGGCTTTCCATGCTGGCCTCCATCAGCGGAAAATCATCGGTCAAGAACCTGATCGGCGGCGCTTTCGGCGTCCTGATCTCCACAATTGGCGTCGATTTCACCACCAGCGTCGAGCGCTTCACTTTCGGCCTTCCCGAACTGACCGAAGGCATCCATTTCATCCCGGTCATGATCGGCCTGTTCGGTGGCGCGGAGTTGCTGGTCCAGGCCGCGTCCCTGGAGGTTTATTACAAGCGCATCGCCGCCGTCGCCATCCGTCTTCCAAGCCGCGAAGACTTCCGCAAGGTCCGCGGCGTCATCGCCCGGTCCTGCGGTATCGGCACCTTCATCGGCATCCTGCCGGCCGAGGGCGGCACGGTGGCGGC
>CAXMRP010000007.1:0-13807 GCA_964196155.1 uncultured Polyangiaceae bacterium | reverse complement strand
TTGTTTGCCATGGAACAGGAGGGCGTTTGCCCCGACCTGATCACCATCGCCAAGGGGCTGGGGGCGGGTTATCAGCCGATCGCCGCGGTGCTCGCCCGCGAACATATTGTCGATGCGATCGTCGCCGGTTCAGGTCTTCTGGGTAACGGCCACACCTATATGAGCCACGCGGTGGCTTGTGCCGGGGCGCTGGAAGTGCTGCGCACCATTGAGGATGACAATCTTCTGGACAAGGTTCGCGCGCTGGGCGAGCGGTTGCATGCCGGCCTTGTGGCGCGGATTGGCGATCATCCCCATGTCGGCGACATTCGCGGACGGGGCCTGTTTCGCGGTATCGAGTTCGTTGCGGAGCGTGCCGGCAAAACACCGTTCCCGCGTGCGGCGAATTTCGCCAACCGGTTTCGGGCCATCGCACAAGATCGGGGGCTGATCTGCTACCCGGCGAGCGGTTGCGCCGACGGCGTTCTTGGCGATCACCTTCTTCTGGCGCCGCCTTTCATCGTCACATCGCAGGATATCGACATGCTGGTCGACAATGTCGGCGATGTGCTGGATGCCTGCGTGACGGCAGTGCAAGGCGATTGAGGATATCTCGATATTGAACATTGGCGGGAAGGCGTGGTGACCCGACATTCATGAGTTGGTGTCGCCGGGGAGTGATATGAAAAAACCAAATATACTGCTGATCGTTGCCGATCAGATGCGCGGCGATTGCCTGGGCGTTGCCGGCCACCGTGTGGTCAAGACACCCAACATTGATGCGCTGGCATCAGGCGGCGTCTATTTTTCGCGCCATTATGCCCAAGCCTTGCCCTGCTCGCCATCACGTGCCTGCCTCTATACCGGGCTTTACACGATGAACAATCGGGTTGTGCAAAATGGCGCGCCGCTTGATCCCCGGCATGACAATCTGGCCAAGCTGCTGCGTACTGCCGGATATGCGCCAACGCTGTTCGGCTATACCGACCAGACGATCGATCCGCGCACGACATCTGCGGCCGATCCGGTGCTCACTTCCTATGAGAACATGCTGCCGGGTTTCGATGTTGGTGTGCATATGCCTGCGAATTTACTGGCGTGGCGGATCTGGATGCATGAGCGGGGTTATCCGATCGTTGACGATACCGATGATCTGTATTGCCCGGCCGGCACGAGGTCCGACAAGCCGACCCGCAAGCCAGTGGCGTTTTCGGCAGATGAGACGCCGACGGCGTTCCTGACCAATGAATTTTTGAAATGGCAGCGCGCACAGCACCGCGACAAGCCATGGTGCGCGCACTTGTCTTTTCTCCATCCACACCCGCCGTTTCACACGCCCGAGCCCTATAACACCTTATACGACCCGGCAGACGGGCCGGACTTTGTGCGCGCGAAAGACACTGAAAGCGAAGCGGACCAGCATCCGATGCTGGCCCACTGGTTAGCGGAACACCGGGCGGACAAGGTATTGATCGGGGCTGCCGGCAATATCGCAGACTGGACCGATGACGATTTCCGGACAGTACGGGCCACCTATTGGGGCATGATCAGCGAGGTTGATGCCCAGATCGGCCGGGTTCTCGACGCGCTGAAGACGACAGGAGCGTGGGATAATACCCTTGTGATCTTGACTTCTGACCATGGGGAAATGATGGGTGATCACCGGTCGCTCGGCAAATTCGGATATTTCGAACAGAGCTACCATATACCGCTGATCGTTCGCGATCCGGCGCGAGCGGACGGGCACGGGCGGCGGGTCGATGAATTATCAGAATCCGTCGATGTGCTGCCGACACTATTATCAGCCTGTGGCGCGGCTTCGCCGGGTCATCTCGATGGCCGTTCGCTAGTGCGGTTCCTGGACGGCGATACTCCGGATAATTGGCGCGAGGCGGTTCATCACGAATTTGATTTCCGGGCATTGCCGGGTGGCAAGTCGGGGCGGTTGTTTGACCTGCCGCAAAACCATGGCAACCTGTCGGTTGTTCGCTCGCGGACTTACAAATATGTGCATTTTTCCGGGATGCCGCCATTGCTCTTCGATTTAACGCAGGACCCGGGCGAATTGGTCAATAGGGCCGACGATCCGGCTTATGGACCGGTCCGAATCGAAATGGCGGAAAAGCTTTTGTCCTGGCGGGCCAGCCATCTGGATCAGCGGCTCAGCGGCATGATTGCGAGCGAAAACGGCATGGTCGACAGTCCAGCCTGATCGATTGGCGGGGCGCAGCTTGGATTTGCTGCCCAGCTGCCCGCCTCAGGCGGCGTCCTCGTCCAGAACACCACGGCGGATCTGGTCCTCCTCGATCGATTCAAACAGCGCCTTGAAATTGCCTTCGCCGAAACCGTCATCGCCCTTGCGCTGGATGAACTCAAAGAAGATCGGGCCGATCACGGTTTTTGAAAACACCTGCAGGAGAATACGGGTCTCGCCACCATCGATAACGCCTTCGCCGTCAATCAGAATACCGTGCTGCTGCATCCGGCGTAGCGGTTCGGTGTGTCCGGTGACGCGGGTTCGGGAGTTTTCGTAATAGGTATCCGGCGGTCCGGGCATGAACCGCAAACCGTTGGCGGCGATGCGATCGGTTGAATTGTAGATGTCATCGCAACCGACGGCGATGTGCTGGATTCCTTCACCGCGATATTCGTTGAGATATTCTTCGATCTGGGATTTTTCGTCGGCCGATTCGTTGATCGGAATGCGGATGCGGCCACACGGCGAGGTCAGCGCCCTGGAAAACAGGCCAGTGCGTTTGCCTTCTATGTTGAAAAAACGGATTTGCCGGAAGTTGAAGATGTCGGCATAAAACCGGAACCATGTGTCCATATTGCCGCGCCGGACATTGTGGGTGAGGTGGTCGAGATAGAAAAATCCGACGCCGGCCGGCTGCGGATCGGGCTTGCCGACCCAGACAAAGTCTTGCGTATAGGGCGAACCCTTCTCGCCATAGGTATCGATGAAATAAATCAGCGAACCGCCGATGCCACAAATTGCCGGCACGTCCAGAATCTTGTCGTCGCCGTCATAGGCTGTCGCGCCGCAGGATACGGCGTGGGCCAGCGCCTTGGCCGCGTCGGCAACCCGCCAGGCCATGGCCGGTGCGCACGGACCGTGTTCGCCGACGAAGCGGGCAGCGAAGGAATGGGGATCGGCATTGACGATGTAGCTGACGTCGCCCTGCCGCCAAACCGTGATCTGGCGCGAGCGGTGGCGGGCAACCGGCACGAAGCCCATGGTGGTAAATAGCTGCTCCAACACCGCCGGATCGGGATGGGCGAATTCGACGAATTCAAAGCCGTTGGTGCCGGCCGGGTTTTGTTCACAAATTACCGCAGCTGGCGCGTCGTGGGGGAAGGGTCCCATTGTCGTCTCCGTTGAATGTCGGACAGTCATGCAGCCAACGCCGGTTCATCGAAGAACAAGGCGCGCTGATCGCTCGTGCCGGCATTCATGATAGAGTGAATCGGATGCATATCGATTGCGATTTCGGCGTAATAATGTAGTTTGATGCGTGAAAGTTGCATGATAAGCATAATTCATGCGAAATTCCGTCGAATGCGATCCCTTTGATGTCAAACTCCTGACGGCCCTTCAGGCCGACGGGTCGTTGTCCAATCAGGCGCTATCAAAGGTGGTCAACCTGTCGCCGTCGCAATGTTCACGGCGGCGGGCGCGGCTGGAGGCTGCCGGTTTGATTACCGGCTATCGCGCCATACTCGCGCCCGGACTGCTTGGCTTTGATATCGTCGCGCTGGTCGGCGTTCGGCTGGCTACCCACACGCCGGGCTCGGCGGGACAATTCCACAGCCTGATTGCCCGGCATCACGAAATCCGCGATGCCTATTCGCTGACCGGCGATATGGACTATCAATTGCGGGTGGTAACGCGGGACCTGAAGGCGCTGTCGGATTTTATATCAGTCGCCCTATTATCCCATGACTCAGTGCAGACCGTGCATTCGACAATCGTGTTGGACACGTTAAAGGCGGTGGGTGGTTTGCCATTGGAGATTTTGCAAGGTGCAGTGTTTTCCAAAAAACATGGGTGATCAAGATCCAATTGTGCGTGGACCGTTCAGGCTGCGGCAGATCTTCCTTGGGCTTGTGGTTGCCGCCGTCTTGGCCGGAATTTTGGGCAGTGCCTGGACGCCCGCGAATGCGGCTGCAAAGGTCTTGCGCATATATACTGCTGCAAGCCTGGTCGATGTGGTTGAGTCGATGGCGGCGGCTTATGATCCGTCCGGCAACGCCGTTGTCGTTGCGGCGGCGTCCTCAACGCTGGCGCGGCAGATTGCCAAGGGCGCGCCGGCTGATCTATTTTTATCGGCGGATCGGCGGTGGATCGACTGGTTGTCGGAACGCGGCAAGATTATACCGGACTCGATTATCGCCATGGCGGGCAATACGCTGGTCGTCATCGTGCCAAATTCAAACGAAAAATCCCGACAAATGCCGAATGCGACTGATCCAACTGCCGTGGCGGATACGCTCTTGCCCGCCGTAGCGGGGCGGATTGCCCTTGCCGATCCCGATCATGTTCCGCTTGGCCGATATGCGCGCGCTGTGCTGAAGGACGACGGTCTGTGGGCGGATATTGCGCCGGGCTTGGTGCCGGCCGCCAATGCCCGGGCGGCATTGCGCCTGGTGGAGCGTCGGGCGGTCGCTGCCGGCATTGTCTATCGTACTGACGCGATTGCCGGAGATGTCATGATAATTGGCACATTGGCCCAGCCGGAACCGCCGATTGCCTATTGGGCGGCCAAAGTGGGCGAGCCGCAATCGGGTGATGGTTCAGCTGGCAATGCCAAAGCGGTGGATGGATTTCTGAATTTCCTGCGATCAGCGCAAGCGATGGGGCTTCTTTGCCGGTCCGGATTCCTGCTGGTCAGCCAGGACGGGCATTCCGGTAAAGCCTGTGAGGCGATGCAATGATCGGCGTTGTGATCCTGTCGCTCAAGGTGGCCTGCGCGGCGTTGCTGGTGTCGCTGCCGTTGGCGCTTGGCGTTGCCGTTTTGTTGACCCGGTTCCGGTTTCGCGGCCAGATTTTCTTGCGGATTATTGTCTATTTGCCGCTGGTCCTGCCGCCGGTTGTCACCGGTTATCTGCTGTTGTCCGTCTTTGGGCCGACGAGTGTGGCCGGGCGGATGCTTGCGCCGCTTCTTGGTGGCGGGCCGGCGTTCCACTGGACCGGCGCGGCGATCGCGGCGGCCGTAATGGCATTCCCTTTAATGGTGCGGCCAATGGTGCTGGCGCTCGATTCAATCGACCGGCGCCTTGAACACAGTGCGGCGACGCTGGGGGCGTCGAAATTCAGAATTTTCTCAACGGTCACGCTGCCAATGGCAATGCCCGGGGTGCTGGCCGGCCTTGCCCTGGGGTTTGCCAAGGCGCTCGGCGAGTTTGGCGCGACGATCACCTTTGCGTCCAACATTCCCGGCGAAACCCGGACTATTGCGTTGGCTGTCCATTCCGCCCTGCAACGGCCTGATGGGGACAGTACCGTTGTGTTGCTGACAGCCATTGCGCTGGCCATCGGCTCGTTGGCGGTGGGGCTGTCGGAATTTGCCTCGGCGCGGATTGTGCGGGCTTCCCGTGCTTGAATTTGCTGCCCGCAAACAGTTGCAGTCGTTTCAAATTGCCGCGGAATTTTCCACCGGTCCCGGGGTAACGGCGCTTTTCGGTCGTTCGGGGGCCGGCAAATCATCGATCGTGCAGATGATTGCCGGGCTTAGCTGCCCGGACGAGGGGCGGATAGTGGTCAACGGGCGGGTGCTTTTTGACTCAACGAGCGACACGAATATTCCGGTTCGCCGGCGACGGGTCAGGGTGGTGTTTCAGGATCCGCTGCTCTTCCCGACCATGACGGTCCGGCGCAATTTGTTGTTCGGCGCGGGGCGCGTGGACGAAGACGCCAGTCAGCCGGGTGTGACGCTGGACAAGGTTTGCGCCCTGTTGGGCATCGGCCATCTGCTTGAACGCAAGCCGGCGTCGCTGTCAGGCGGCGAAGCACAACGGGTGGCGATTGGTCGAACCTTGTTGAGCGCGCCGGATATTCTCTTGATGGACGAGCCGCTGGCGCATCTGGACGGCGAGCGGCGGGCCTCCATCCTGCCGTGGCTGGATCGGCTGTCCCACGAGGCGGATTTGCCGATCCTTTATGTCAGCCATTCGGTCGACGAAGTATCGCGGCTGGCCGATGATCTGGTGTTGATAGATGCGGGTCAGGTCATTGCATCTGGACCAGTTGGCGAAATTTTTGGCCGGGTTGATCTGGGTCCGGTTACCGGGCGCTATGAGGCTGGTGCGGTGCTGACGGCGGATGTCGCGGCCCATAATGCGCCCTATGCGCTGTCGCAGCTTACGATTGGCGACCAGACCCTGACCGTGCCGGCAATCGAGGCTGCCCTCGGCGATCGCGTCCGATTGCGGATACGGGCGCGGGATGTCGCTCTGGCTACAACGCCGCCGCAGGGCACCTCGTTTCGCAATGTCATTGCTGGTGCGGTGTCCGATATCGTGCCGGAGAAAGGGGCCTATGCCGAAGTGCGGATTGATATTGGCGGCCAATGGCTGCGGGCGCGGATTACCCGGCAGGCAGCCGATGACATGGCGCTGGCGCCGGGTCTGCCGGTCTATTGCCTGGTCAAGAGCGTAGCAGTCGGCCGCTCGACGATACGGACCGGGTAGGGGTCTGTTGCGCCGACCCGATTGCAGCACCGCCAGAACTGTCGCGTTCACGCCCCATCTTGATTATCATGGTGCATGACCTTGAACGGACCGCAACAAACGGAATCGCCGGGAACAGGGTTGGTAACGCCACCGCGACCCCGGCCGGTGCGGGCGCGGGCGGCGGTCATCCTGCCGCTGCTGGCGCTGACCGCTGCGGCAGCAGCAGGGGTTTATTTGTGGACCTACAATGTCGAGGCGCAGCGTCTTGGCGAGCGGGCCAATGTCGCGTTGTCGCTTCATGCCGAAACCTTGTTGACGGGCCTTGAGAAATTTCAGGTGCTGCCGTTTGCCGTAGCCCGGCGCGCCGATGTGGCGGCGGCGCTGGAATCCGGTGGCGATGCCGATATGGTCTCGCGTGTGTTGGGCCAGCATATGGCCCTTGCCGGATTGCGCAGCCTGGAGCTGGTCAACCGATTCGGGCAGGTGGTGGCGACGAGTGAGCAACATCTGTCGCGGCTTGCCCGCGGCCGGCGAACGATAGCGCTGACATCGCCCTATCTTGCCGCGGCCCTTCAAGGCCGGCTTGGGCGCGGATATTTCGTTGGCACTGAGGGTGCCCGAACCTATGTGTTTGCCGCGTCGGTACGGGACGGGGACAGCAAGGTTATCGGTGCGGTTGTCGCGCGGATCAACCTTGAACTGATCGAACGCAATTGGGCGCTGGCGCAGGACACCGTTTCAGCTGTTGACGGTGATCAGTTGATCCTTCTGTCCAACAAGCCGGAGCGTCGGCTGAAGCCACCTACAGAAGCCAACCCGGCTGGCTGGCGACCGATCACCAAGGAACGATATCTGCATCTTCTGGACTGGACCGTGGTGGAGCAGGTGGATCGCGCGCCGCTTGCAACAGCGGCCGGGCGGGCGGCGCTGATCGCCGCGCTTGCCGGGCTGATCGCCACACTCGGCGCCTGGTTTTTGCTGGAGCGGCGGATGGACGGGGTGCGCCGGTTGCGCCAATCGCGTGCCGCCGGCCTGTGGTTGGAGCGCCGGGTGGAGCAACGCACCCGCGATCTGCGTAGCGCCAATGATCATCTGGCGGCCGAAATAGACGGGCATGAAACCACCGCCAAAGCCCTGCACCAATCCCAGAAAGATCTGGTGCAGGCGGCCAAGCTGGCGGCGCTCGGCCAGATGTCAGCGGCGCTTGCCCATGAATACAACCAGCCGCTGGGGGCGATCCGGGCGCATGCCGAAAATGCCGAAACGCTAATCGCACGGGGCAAGCCGGAAGAAGCCGTCGGGAATCTGGGGCTGATCCGTTCCATGGTCAGCCGGCTTGCGGCGCTGTCTGGAACACTGAAAACTTTCGCCCGGCGTCCGGGTACGGACATTCGCCCGGTGGATGTGGGGGCGGTCGTGCGCGATGCGCTGATTATTCTGTCGCCGCGGATGAAAACGAACAAGGATCAAGTGAAGCTAGTGCTGCCCGACGATCCGGTGCTGGTCCACGCCGGAGCGCTGCGGCTGGAACAGGTTCTGGTCAATTTGATCACCAACGGCCTTGACGCTGCCGGGGACGACGGCTCGGTGCAGGTGGAAATTACCGGCAGCGGGAGCAACGTCGTGGTGCGGGTCAGCGACAGCGGGCCGGGGGTTGCCGCCGATCCGCCCTCAAAAGTGTTCGATCCGTTCTACACCACCAAGGAGGTCGGCAAGGGGCTGGGGCTGGGGCTGTCGATTGCTTACAATATCGTCAAGGATTTCGATGGCCATCTGGAGGCGATGAACCTGCCCGGCGGCGGGGCGTGTTTTACCTTGCATTTACGCGCGGCGCGGCCAGTTCGGGAGGCAGCCGAATGAGCCTTGCCAATGCGCCGGTGCTGCTCATCGATGATGATGATGATCTGCGCGCGCCATTGGCGCAGGGGCTGGCCCTTGCCGGGCTGGACGTCAGCGATTTTGCCGCGCCCGAGCCGGCATTGGCGCGCGTTTCGCGGGATTTTCCCGGCGTGCTGGTCAGCGATCTGCGGATGCCGCGCACCGATGGCATGACAGTGCTGAAGTCGGTGATGGATATCGATCCAGCCTTGCCGGTGGTGCTGATCACCGGCCATGGCGATGTGTCGCTGGCGGTGGAAGCTATGCGGGCCGGAGCCTATGATTTTATCGAAAAGCCATTTGCGGTCTCGGTGCTGGAGGCGACGGTGCGGCGGGCGCTGGAAAAGCGCCGGCTGGTGCTGGAAAACCGTGACCTGCGCCATGCGATGGGCGCATTATCGGACATTGAGGAGCGGATTGTCGGGCGCTCCGGCGTGGCAGATGGATTGCGCAAACTGGTCGCCACTATCGCGCCGACCGATGCTGATGTGCTGGTTTTGGGTGAGACCGGGACGGGCAAGGAGGTAGTGGCGCGGGCGCTGCATGATTTCAGCGAGCGCAAGGCCGGCCCCTATGTCGCCATCAATTGCGCGGCGCTGCCGGCGGATATATTTGAATCCGAACTGTTCGGCCATGAGGCTGGCGCTTTCACCGGGGCGCGGGACAAGCGGATTGGCAAACTGGAATATGCCAACGGCGGAACGGTGCTGCTCGACGAGATCGAATCGATGCCGCCCGATCTTCAGGCCAAGCTGCTCAGGGCGATCGAGACACGGTCGGTGGAGCGGTTGGGATCGAACAAAACGATCCAGCTCGATATCCGCATAATCGCCGCCAGCAAGGCGGATCTGGCGCAGTTGGCGGGCGCCGGCGGATTTCGTGAAGACCTGTACTACCGACTGAATGTGGTGACGATCACGGTGGCGCCGCTGCGGGACCGCAAGGGCGATATCGCGCCGCTGTTTCACCTGCTCGCCCACCAGGCGCGGGCGCGCTATCGCACCGACTATGACGATCCCTCGCCAGCCTATCTTGCCAGCCTTTTGACCCATGACTGGCCGGGCAATGTGCGCGAATTGCGCAATTTGGTGGACCGGTATGTGCTGGGGCTGGACGGGTCGGTGCCGGATACGGGGCCGGTAAATCCTGAAACGGTAAATCCTGAAACGGCGAATCCGGAAACACCATATCCGGAAACAGGGAACCTGGCAGGCCAGATCGCGGCGTTTGAAAAATCGACCATCGAAGCGGAGATTGCCCGTCACAATGGCAGCCTGAAAGCGACCTATGAGGCGCTCGGCCTGTCGCGGCGCACCCTCTACGACAAAATGCAGCGTTATGGCCTGACCCGGCAGGCCGGGGATGGCGATGCTCCATTGTCCGACGATGCGCATTAACCGACGATGCGGATTCTGATGCCCCCTCGACCCGATGGGCAGAATTCTGCCCAAGTTCGACCCTAGCGTGTGGTTGTTCGCACATCGCAGGCGCTGAATGGCCGGTGGTGTGTACCGAATTGAGCGAATTTCGGGCCTTTTGCCAAACTGGCACGCCTTGTGCATTGGTATTGGTGGGGAGGGCCTGGAATGACCTGACCTTGCATGAATTGACGGAGGAATTTCAGATATGAAGAATTATGTCTTGGGCGCTGCGGCGGCCACATTGGCACTGGTGTCGGCACCGGCACTGGCCAATTGCGACAGCGGAGAAATGGTCATCAAGTTTTCCCACGTGGTGGCGGCATCCGGCCATCCCAAGGGCGAGATGGCCTCGGCGCTGGAAAAACGCATCAATGAAGAGATGAACGGGACGGCCTGCATGCAGGTGTTCCCCAATTCGCAGCTTTTTGATGATGACAAGGTGATGGAAGCGCTGCTTCTGGGTGATGTGCAGCTTGCGGCACCGTCGCTCTCGAAGTTTGAATCCTACACCACCAAATACCGCTTGTTCGATTTGCCGTTCCTGTTTGGCAGCATGGAAGCGGTCAACAACTTCACCCACGGCATGGCCGGCAAGGACCTTTTGGGCGCCATTGAAGACCAGGGCTTCACCGGCCTTGGCTATGTCTATAATGGCCTGAAGCAGTTTTCTGCCAAAAAACCGCTGATGACGCCGTCCGACGCGGCGGGCCTGAAATTCCGGGTCCAGACTTCGGACGTGGCCGTGGCGATGATCGAGGCGATGGGCGCCAATGCCCAGAAGCTGGCGTTTTCGGAAGTCTATGGCGCGCTGCAGACCGGCGTTGTCGATGGTCAGGAAAACACCTGGTCCAACATCTACACCAAGAAATTTTTCGAGGTGCAAGATGGTGTGACAGAAACCAACCACCAGCTGTTGACCTATCTGGCGGTGACCTCGAAAGATTGGATCGATGGGCTTGATCCGGCGGTTCGCACCGAGTTTTTGAGGATCTTCAATGAAGTGACCGACGAATATAATGCCCGTGCCGAAGGCATCAACGCGGACAACAAGCAGAAGATCCTTGATGCCGGCGGCAAGGTGCGTACGCTTTCGGCCGACGAGCGCAAGGCATGGATCGATGTCATGCGCCCGGTGTGGGACAAGTTCCGCGACGATATCGGTCAGGACCTGATCGACGCCGCGGTGGCAGCCAACAGCTAAACGCGACTACAGCCGATCCGAGCGATCGCAGATCGTCTTGCCGGCTGAAAAATAGAACTGACCTGTCGCCCCGGTGGCGGCAGGTCAAATCGGGCCCGGGACGGCCCGGGTTACCGGACTGGCGGGAACATTTGCCGGCGGAAATGGTGGGTTTGGGCCACCAATAATGTTGGGGGGCATCATGATCGAATTGATATCGAATTGGCCATTTTGGGCGCTATTGGCGTTCATCGGGGTTTATTTTCTGGCGGACCGGAAGTTCCCCGCCCTGATGAATACGTTTGAGGAAAGCGTCATTGCGATCATTTTGGCCGCAATGGTGTTTGTCACCTTCTCGCAAGTTGTCGCCCGTTACGGTTTCAACACCGGCTGGACCGGGGCGCTGGAAATGACCCAGATCCTGTTCGCCTGGCTGATCCTTTTCGGCATGAGTTACGGCATCAAGATCGGCGCGCATCTGGGCGTCGACGCCGCCATCCGCCTGTTGCCGCCGCATCTGTTCAAGGCGGTATCGGTGTTTGGCGCCGGGGCCTGCGCGCTCTACGCCATTGTTTTATTGAGCGGCGACTGGCTCAACCTGTTTGGCGCGGGCACCCGTGGCGGCGGCGCGCTGTTTTATTGGGAAAAAATGTACGATGCCGGCATCGGCCTTGAGGATCTGCGCTATCCGGTGTGGTTTCAGGACATGTTCGGGGTGCAGGAGCGGTTTCACCGCTGGGCCGCTTATCTGATTCTGCCGATCGGGCTGGCGCTGGTGGCGTTCCGCTGCATTCAGGTGCTGATCCAGATTTTGCGTGGCGAAAAAGAGACCATGATCGCCGCCCACGAGGCCGAAGAGCTCGTCGCCGAGCACAAAGACTCAGTGCGCTAGGGCGGGGCAGAACCATGGAATCAATTATATTATTCGCCCTCGTCCTCGGCCTGCTGTTCCTCGGTGTGCCGATTGCGGTATCGCTTGGCCTTTCGAGCGTGCTCATCGTGGCATTCCTGTCCGACGATTCAGTCTCCTCGATGGCCTTGCAATTGTTCACGGCGAGCCAGAAGAAATTCACGCTTCAAGCGATCCCGTATTTTGTGCTGGCCTCGGCGTTTATGTCGACCGGCGGCGTGGCGCGGCGGATCATCCGCTTTGCCATTGCCTCGGTCGGCCATTTTCGTGGCGGGCTGGCGATGGCGGCGGTGTTTGCCTGCATGTTGTTTGCGGCGCTGTCGGGTTCGTCGCCGGCGACGGTGGTGGCCATCGGCACCATCGCCATCACCGGCATGCGGCAGGTGGGTTACTCGAAGGAATTTGCCGCCGGCGTCATCGCCAATGCCGGCACGCTGGGCATATTGATCCCGCCGTCAATCGTCATGGTGGTCTATGCGGCGGCGACCGATGTGTCGGTCGGCCGGATGTTCCTGGCCGGGGTCATCCCAGGTTTGGTCGCCGGGCTGATGTTGATGGCCGGCATTTACGTCAATGCACGGATCAAGAAGATGGAGCCATTGCCCTGGAAGGGGTTTGGCGAAATCGGCCGGGCCGGCATGGAAGCCGGGTTCGGGCTGTTTTTGATTTTCATTATTCTGGGCGGCATCTATGGCGGCGTGTTTACGCCGACGGAAGCCGCCGCCGTCGCAGCTGTCTATGCGTTCTTCATCGCGCTGTTCATCTATCGGGATATGGGACCGCTCAAGGGCGTGCCGTGGCGCAAGCCGGGCGAGACGTTGGGCGCGTCGGCAACCAGAAATCTTTTCCTGATTGTAGTGCAGTTCATCCCGGCCTGCGCCCATGCGGACACGCGCAAGGTTCTGCTTGGCTCGGCCAAGACGACAATCATGTTGATGTTCATCATCGTCAACGCGCTGCTGTTTGCTCATGTGCTGACGTCGGAACGCATCCCGCAAATCATCACCGACTGGATGCTGGGGGTCGGCTTCACCTGGTTCACCTTCCTGATTGCCATCAACCTGTTGCTACTGCTTGGCGGCCAGTTCATGGAGCCGTCCGGCTTGTTACTGATCGTGGCGCCGGTGGTGTTTCCAATCGCAGTGCAGCTTGGTATCGATCCGATCCATCTGGGCATCATCATGGTGGTCAATATGGAGATCGGCATGATCACCCCGCCGATCGGGCTCAATCTGTTTGTCACCTCGGGGATAACCGGCCTCAGTCTGTTTCAGGTCGTGCGGGCCTCGCTGCCATTCGTGATGATCCTGCTGCTCTTCCTGGTGCTGGTGACCTATATGCCGGTGATGTCGACCTGGCTGCCCTATGCGCTGATGGGTCCGGAGATTGTCACGCGCTAGGATTGCCCGCTGCCGGTGTTATTGGCCGCCGTGGTGCCTTGTTCGAGGCGCGGGCGGCCAACAGCGCGCCGCCCGAAATGAGCAAGGCAGCGATCGCGATAGCTGCGGTAAGTTTGCCGAACCCGAAGGCGATCAACGCCAGCGTGGACATGAGCGGCGCCGCATAGGACAGGACGCCGAGAAGCTGGATATTGCCCCTTTTGACGCCGATATCCCAGGCAAAGAAGGCGCCGCCGACCGGGAACAGGCCAAGCAGCGCCACTGCCAGCCACTGGGTATTGGATTGCGGCCAGAGCGTGGTTTCCAGTGCCAGATGGGCGAGAAGGCTCAATACTGCAGTTGCCAGGCAATAGCCGGCCACAATGCC
>CAXMRP010000006.1:0-16327 GCA_964196155.1 uncultured Polyangiaceae bacterium | reverse complement strand
TCCTATCTCGTGTGTCTGCGCGATGGACATTCCGGAGCGTCGGAAACGGTACAGGCTTTTGAGGCGATCGCCTCCGGTCTGCCGGTGAAGGTGTTGATCCAGACCGACGACATTTTGGGCGATCCCTCGCCGGAGCCGCCGCGCACCTCCTTCGGCGGCGGCAGCACGCGGCTTGCCGCCATGGCGGTCGGCGTCAACGACGCCTTTGTCTTGCAAGCGGCGAGCTCCGATCTTTACCGGTTACGCGACGCCGTCCGCAACGGGCTGGCCTATGATGGCCCGGCACTGTTCAGCATTTTCTCCGGCGCAACGCCGACCGTTTCCGGGATACCGCCCTATCTCGTGGCCGCGGCGGCAAAGGAATCGCGCGCCTTTCCGACATTCACCTACGATCCCGCGGCAGGTCCGGACCGGGTTTCCCGCTGTTGCGTCGGCGACACTCCGCAAACCGAACGAGACTGGCCGCAACACACGCTTTCCTTTGAGGATCCCGATCAGCAGCGCCTCCTCGAGACGGCCGCCTTCACTCATGCCGACTTTGCCATATGCGACGCGCGTTATGCCAAGCACCGGGTGCCAGTGGCACCTTCGCAATGGCACGATTCCATGATGCCGGTTGAGGAACATGTGCTGCTTTCGGCCGAGCAACGCGGCGAGAAGGTGCCATATGTCTGGACGATCGACGCCGACAACGCCCTGCGCAAAACCGTCATCGACGACAAATTGCTACGCGGGGCACGCCGCTGCCTGAAGGTGTGGCAAGGCCTGCAGGAAATCGGCGGCATCAACGACCCTTATATGACTCGCATCCTCGCGCAAGAGCGGGTGACTTGGGAGCGGGAAAAGCAGGCGGAACTGAAGGCATTGCGCGAAGATCTGGGCCGCGAGGCGCCCCGGGCTGGCTTGGCCAAGCCCGCCGCCGCCGAGCCCGCCGCGCCGGCAGCTTCCGAGGAAACACCAACAAAGAGCGATGCGGAGCAAGCCGCGCAATCTGACCCCGATACGCCTTATATCGAGACGCCACGTTGCACGACCTGCAATGAGTGCACACAGATCAACAACAGGATGTTCGTCTACAATGAGGACATGCAGGCCGAAATCGCCGACCTCGACGCCGGCAGTTACCGGCAGCTCGTCGAGGCGGCGGAGATTTGCCAGGTCAGCATCATACATCCAGGCAAGCCAAGGAACCCGGACGAGCCCGGTCTCGACGAACTGATAGACCGCGCCGCGCCGTTCAATTGATCTTTCGGCGATGTGTCGCGAATTCGCGCCTGGGGCAAAGCCGCAGCGGCCTCAATTGCTCAACAACACGGCCGCCGCGCCGATGATGACCGCTTGGGCTATTTTGACGTCGATGATCACGCCGTGGGTCTGCTGGCGATAACCTTCTGGAACAACCCGCCGAAACAGGTCTGTTTACGCCACATGAATTCGCCTGGAGCGCTGGCGAAATCGGCGATTTCATTGTGCCAGAGATCCTTGGCGAACGGTTCAAGCGTATCAAAGACGAGGCTCGTAATGAGCTTCAATGGATGCGCAAAGTGTGGCTTGCTGTAGTCGACGAACACGACCTTGCCGCCGGGAACGACGCTCCCCAGCAACGCGTCAACGACTTTGCGCTTGTAGTGCGCGGGAATCTCGTGGAGCAGGAAATAGCAGCACACCGCGTCGTAGAACTCACCGCTGGGATCGGCCGCGTCGGCGAGCCGGACGGTTGCTTGCGGAAAATCGCGCAATTTGCGCCGGCAGCGCTTAACCTGGATCGGCGCGACGTCGAACACCTGCAGCCGCCCCTTGGAACCGACCCGACGGGCCAGCGCGGGCGAAAAATCACCATAGACGCAGGACGACTGCAGCACCGTCTGTCCTGGCCGGATCTCCTCAAAGGCCGATCGCCGCAGACGATTGTGATTGCCCCAAAGGATCGTCGCAACGACGAATTCGCGGTCCAGAAGCCGCACAATGCGGGGGTTCAGATAGGCCCAATCATAAATTTCGCGCAGATAGGCGGGAACCTGCGGAACCGCGGCGTCAGCGCGTTTTGTTGGAGTTTCGACCTTGACGCCGGCTGAAGGCAAGACGGCGTGGCGTGAGATTCGCCGGAGCGCGTTTGGTGCTCCAGTCAGATTGACCATCGTATCCAAGGTTGGGACCTCCATATCGTGAGTCAAATTCCCTATCGGCGGGTGGAACAGCCGTTCATCGACTCTCCGTTGAAACCATGTCGCGTCCTCATTGGACCGGAAATTCGATCTGCAATCCACTGCTCAATTAGCCAAGGTTTGCAGAACGCCCGAACCCTGGATTGGCGATGATAAAACTGCCTGATATGAACCGCCGCTGCTTTGATTTGTGTCAAGGTTTCTACAATCGACGATCATGGCCGCTCAAACTTTGCCGATGTGGCGGAGCGGTGCCGGGCCGGGGTCGCGCCGGCGCACACTTGTCTATCTGTAGAATTGATCGGCACGCGATTGAAACGCGGCGATAATTCGCCTGGTTTCTCCTGCAAGGCGCCAACCGAATGCGTCACGCAGAATCCGCGATCGGAACTCAATATCAGCCTTGAGATCGACCCGGCATGCTTTGGCCGACACCGGATCAAATAACCAGACCAGATGAAAGTGTTGAAACGGCCGATCGCTTGACGTCACATCGATTCGCGCCGGTCGCCTGAGCACCGTTTTGGAAACAAACCGCTCGCGGACCGGACCGAAGCCGACAAGCTGATCGGTGTAATAGACATCGCCGTCGCGCTCGCGCACCCTGGCTTCTATCCACCACGGCAAAAACTCCGGATAGCGATCGACGTCGGCGACGAGGTCGAATAGCTGCTCGGCCGTGTAACCAAGCAGCCGGTGAACTTCATGGCTTGGCATGTCCCATCGATCCGGCGCCCCGACGAAATTCGCGCTCGCCTAGGCCTTGGTAACCGAGACCACCGTATCCATCCAGCGCTGCTGGCCGCTTATCGGCTCAGACGAGACCGGAATGATCCGGTTGAGATGGGCACCGTCGGAACGCCACCATTTGAGCTCCTCGTTCGGCGTATCGGCGTCGATGCCGTGCGGCGCCTTCTTGCCCGATGCATATCGCCCGAACTCCCAACGGCCGCCATGACTTGATATCGCCACGACTCCGGGAACGACATTCTCGGTCACTTTCGCGGAAACTTCGATCTCGCCGATTTGCGATTTGATCTTGATCCGGTCGCCGTCATCAATGTTCCTGGCCTGCGCGGTCGCCGGACTGATCCAGGCCGAATGATCGACGTCGATCTCGTCCAGCCACATGCAGTTCTGGGTCCTGGAAAGGGTTTGCACATTGATCCTGAAGGTGGTGAGTACCAGTTCGTCGGGCGTCATCGCCTGATGTTCCGGTATCGGGCTGTAGCTGGGCAGCGACGCCAGGCCCTTTTCTTCCAGGATCGCCGAATACAACTCAAAATAACCCGACTTGTTGAACCGGTCCGGCGTGAAACCGGTAAAGATTTCCCGATCGATCACCTGGGCAACGTAACCTTTGTAAGCATCGGCAATGCCCCGGTAGCCTTTGCTCAAGGCGTCGGTCTCGCTGCCCACACCAGCGCTCTTCCAGTTCCAGTAGACGCCCGTGACCTCGTCGAAGATCACGCCGTCTTGCTCCAGGGCCTCCGGTTCAGCCGGTATCGCGTATGAACGGTAGAGCGGCTCGGCGTCCTTGTCGTGCCACACGCCCTGTTTCTTCATCTTCCCGAACCCACCAGCCTTGCTGTTCACGTCCGGCGTCAGCTTGCAGGATTGCTGGACGAATTTCTCAGCCGACTCAAAACCGAGCGGGAACCCCATTTTCTCCGCCAGTTCGCAGCAAACATCCTTGAAATCCCTGGCCTCGCCCTGCGGCTCAACCACAGGCTGGCGGATATAATATTCAGGCACTTGGTCTGGCGAGATACCATCCTCGAAATCGTATCTTTCAAGGTAGGTCGCGTCAGGCAGGATGAGGTCGGCGAGCGCCGCTGATTCGTCGTAAAACGGCGTCACGGCGACGGTAAACGGGATCAACGATTCGTCTTTCAGGATCGCCGCGTTTTCCTGCGCGTCGCCATTGGAGAACGCCGGATTGTAGTTAAACCACATATAGACATCGGGCCGCCCGCCGCGCCCATCCTTGATCAGCTTGAGAACCTGATGGCCAAGACCGTGGACCGGCAGCGCCGCATCGCCCTCAAAGCCCTTGAGAATATCAAGCGCCTTGGGTTCCGGCTTGTCTTCCGGGCCCGCCGGAGTGATCCATTTGGCGGCGACCCCCCGGCATCGGCCACCGGGATTGTCGATGTTGCCGGTGATCGCGGCAAGCATCTGGATCGCGCGCTCAGTCTCCACGCCGTTATAATTCGCGCTGGCGCCTCTGGAACTGATTACGCAGGCCGGTTTCGTGGTGGCGAACTGAATGGCGATATCCCTGATGAGATCGGCGCTGACGCCACTGATCTCTGCCGCCCATTCGGGGGTGTATTGCTCAAGATGGGCCTTCAAGGCGGCGATCTTCTCCGCCGTCGATGCGCGGCGGTCCGCGGTGACCTGGCAGAATTTGAGGAATGCCGCGCCTTCACCCTGGTAGAGGTCTTCGCTCATCACCACGTTGCACATGGCCAGGATGACGGCGATGTCGGTTCCCGGATTGATCTGGATCCAGCTATGCGACTTGGCGCCGGTATTGGACAGCCTGACGTCGAAGGTGATCATTTTCAGGTTGCCTTCCGCCAGTCCGTCGGCAAGCCGGCGGGCCAGTGCAACATGATTGGTATGGGCCTCCATGACGTTGCTGCCGAAATTCAAGACGAACCGGGTCTTGTCGAAATCCCAGCTGTCTTCCTGTCCGCCCCAGGTCAGTGCATGCGCAGTCTGCCGGGCGCTCTGGCCAAGGCAAGAGTTGCTGGCGATGCTGCCGGTGCCGTAGCTGGCGAGAAAGACCTTGTTGATCAGCGCGTCGGCACTGGCCGAAATCCACCCGTGGTGAAACATGAACTTTTCCGGATGGCCTTCGTCCCGCAGCGTCTTGAGACGACCGGTCAGTTCGCCGAGCGCGTCGTCCCAGGATATTTCCTTCCATTGTCCTTCGCCGCGTTTTCCAACGCGCCTGAGCGGGCGAAGAATCCTGTCCGGATCGTAAATCTGGTTGATGCCGGCCTGGCCCTTGGCGCATAGCCGCCCCGCGGTTCTTGTCGATGTCGGCTGGCCTTCAATTTTGACGACAATGCCTTTTTCCACATATCCGATGGCCGCACAGCGGCTGGCGCACAGACCGCAGGCAGTGGCGACGGCTTCGCGCTCAAGGCCGGACAGGTAGGAATAGTCAATGCCCCCGCTTACGGCTGGATCGTCCGCGTGGGCCAGCGCCACATGGCCCTCCGCCAAGGGAGCGGTTGCCGCTGTGGCGGTGCCGTATTTCAGGAAGGTGCGTCGGCTAAGCATGACGTGCTCCTGGTATCTCTAAAGCCCAACCGGACCGGTGATCTGGCCGGCGACGACAATCACGTAACGCAGCATGAATCCGCCGATCAGAACGGCGATCGACACGGCGATCTCGACGCTTTTGGGCGCCGCGAAGTCCCGGTGATAAAGCAGCTTGGGCGCGACATAGATCAGTTCCACAAGCCCCGGAATGACGAGGCCGAGTGCCACCACCCACAACCAAAAACTCTGCGCCAGCTCACCGCCCGGCAGGATCACCGCAATGGCGTATTTCGGCGCGCCGATGGTCAGATGGGCGAACATGAGAAGCAGGAATATCACCAGCAATTCAAACCCGATGAGCATCACGTCGGATGCGGTCAGCAGGTATGCGCCCTGGTGGTATTGTTTTTCGATCGCGGAATCGGCGCTTTTCTTGTGAAAAAGCGCCCGTGCTAGAATAAGAACAGCGACCCCGGTGGAGAGAGCGGATACCAGGAACAACAAGGCCAGAATGGGCGAGTTCCAGAGCGGCCGCGCCGGCATCGCGCCCAGCATGACGCCGGTATAGATGGCAACCGCGATCCCCAGCGGCACACAGGCCCAAGCGAAGGCTACCCTTACAGGAGCAAGCCGCTGGCCAAGCCGCTCAAATCTCGGCAGCAAGGTCGGCAGGAACGCGAGGGCATAAAAGGTGCTGATAAACATGAACACAAGCAGCAGCCAGGAACCGATATTCATCGGCGACAAATTGATCACCTTGAACAAATTCAACGCCCTGAACGGCCGGCCCAATTCGAACACGATCAGCGCTGTGCCGATCATCACCGGCAACGGGCCGATGAGCGCGCCATAGCGCGCCAGCGTGAAGTGGCCGCCGCCAAACCCGCCGCCGCCGCCGCGCAGAAGAACCGAGGCGCTGACGGTCACCGCGCCCGCCCCGACACCGGCCAGATACAGATAAAGGATGACGGGCATACCCCAGGTGAGTTCGTGCCCCACGGCTATCTCCTTTTTTCGTGCCGGCGATGCGTGGTGACATGGACCTTGCGCACCTCGGGCCGCCCGGCATCGCTCTCGTCGGTGAGGTCGGCGCCGATGTAATAGACATTGGGCTGCGTCCCCATTTCGCCGCGCAGAACGGTCACCCGGTTTTTGGCGACGAGTTGGGAAACGTTGCTGTCGGGATCGGCCAGATCGCCGAAGATCCGCGCCCCGCCCACGCAGGTATTGACGCAGGACGGCGCCAGGCCCTTGGAGACCCGGTGAATGCAGAAATCGCATTTGTCGGCAATTTCGGTAACCGGATTGAGGAAGCGCGCATCGTAGGGGCAGGCCTGAATGCAGTATTTGCAGCCGATGCACAGGCCGTCATCAATTACGACGATGCCATCCTGTTCGCGTTTATAGGTGGCGTTGGTCGGGCACACGCTGACGCATGGCGGTTCGGAACAATGATTGCACAGCCTGGGAAGGAAACTGCGGCCGACATTCGGGTAAACCCCTTTGTCGACATATTCCACCCATGCCCGATTTTCTCCCAGTGGCACGTCGAACTCGGCCTTGCAGGCGACCGTGCAGGCGTGACAGCCGATGCAACGGCGCACATCGATGACCATCCCGTACTGGCGTTTTCTTTCGCCCTCGACCTTGGCCGATCTGGCGACTTTCGACGGCAGCACCGCGGCAACGGTGGCCACGACAGCCGCTGCGCCACCGGCAAGCGCTTTGATGAAGCCTCTGCGGCTGGCCGGCTTTTTCGCGGCGTCTGTCATAACGGGCTCCCCGGGCGATCGCCCAAGCAAATCATGAGCATCGAGATTGGTTTGATTTTTTGCTGACATCAGCCACCACCTGACGTTTTTGCCGTCTCGACTTCCACATCGCGGATATCGACTTCCCGGTGAACGAGGTTGTAGTGGCACTCGCTGCAGGTCTGTTTCTTCTCAAGCGCCTTTGCGTGCGCTTTCTGACCGCGTTTGCGCTTGGGTTTGATCTCCGCTTCGATATGGCAGGACCGGCAGGTGGCGCTGTCATATTCAAGCAGCCGGTCGCGCACCCGGTAGGCACGCGCGGCGCTCTGCGGTATCCACGCGCCGGCCCGTTCAGATGCCCGGTCGCGGAAGTGCCCGAACAAGTCGGTCGCACTGAGATAATGGGTATAGGCAAATGTCGCCGGCAAAAATCCCTCCGGCAGGTGGCAATCGACGCATCGCGCCTCGAACTCTCCCTCTTTCAGCTCGGCCGGATGCGGCGTGGAGAATGACAACCTGGCGGCAGGCGAATATTCGCGCTCAAGGTGGCAAAAGGCGCATACCGGATCTGCCGCCACGAAGCTGCGGGTCACCGGCTCATAGGCAAAGAGCCAGGCAATCAGGATCACCACGACAGCGCCACCGATCGTGATGGCGGTGTTGCGTGAGAAAAGATTGGGGATCCGCATGACGAGGCTCTCAGGATTGGCTTGCGAGATTGCGCTTCCGCCGGATTGTGCCCGGCCGGCCATGAAACCGGCCGGGCGTTCCTAGTCGCGGGTCACTTCAGGGTGACGGCGGTGATATCCGCCTCGGCCCCGACCCCGAGCGTCATCGGCCAGGAAACGTGATGGCCGCGGGTCGTGATGTTGTCGTCGTGCACGGCGAAGTTAAAGGTATAGACGCCGCCCACTTTCATGATTTTGTCGTCGGCGGGATTGCCGGTATCGAGCTTGCGGGTCCACAGGACCGTCCACACGCCGTCTTCCCACACGCCCTTGACGTCGCTGTTGTCGGCGGCCGAGCCCTTGGCACCCTCGCGGGTGGTGTAATATTCAGGGATCATGTCGCCTTTTTTCCAGCCGGCATTCGGATCGAACGCAACCGTATTGGACTCAGGGATGAGGGATGTCGGCTTGGAGGTATCGCGAATCTCATCCAGGGTCCGTGATTTGAACCCGACCTTGACTTCGTCGAACATGTATTTGGGCTGGTTTGCCTTCTTGTCCCAGTTCTTGCTGAAGACACCCTTGCCCGCATCCGACAGCCGGTATTCAAGCACATAGCCGTCATCGGCCATGCCAACCGGATTGGAGCGATGGCCACGCCATTGCATCAGATCGACGAAACCGCCGGCGGCCTTGACCGCGGCAACCTCTTCGGCTGACTTGGTCTGGTCCCATGTGGCGTTATCGTCGGTTCGCGTGCTCGGCAGATACTTGCGCACATCGCTCTTTTTAAGAACGCCGCCGATCAGCGGATTCGCCTTGGTGTCGTCTTTGGAGGCAACATCGGGGCTGTCGCGCATACCGTCATGGCAGGTCAGCCAGCAGCCCTGTTCGGCGAACATCGGCACCGAGCCGTCGTCAACCATCATCGACAGGCGATCTTCATAGATCGCCGGCTTGCCGTCGTCCCACACGTTCTTGTGCAGCCTTGGCCACCCCATGACCTTCCAATCCTTGCCGTCGTAAATCCAGTGCGGATGGGCCGAGCCGGGGAACGCGTTGCGGGTCTTCCACTGGTAGCGGAAGTACAGATTCTCGCTGTCATGGGCGACCTGAACGCCGAGATCGATGACCGCCTGCTTGCCCTCGATCGGGTGCGGCTCAAGCCTGTCACCGGATACCGTTATCTGGCCGAGCTCTGCTTCTTCATCCTCGTGGCAGGAAGTGCAGGCCTCGCCCTTGATGGTTTCCTTCTGCGCCCGCTTGTGTTCAGAGCTGCGCAGCCATTGATAGGTCGACTGCCCGGGGAAGAACAGTTTGACCGTATTTGTCGAAATATTCGGCCAGTCTATGGTGGCAGGATCGGCCGCAAATGCCGGCCCAGCGGCCAGTATAACAGCAGCCGCGAGCAAACCTCGCTTAGTCATCGTTTTCTCCTTTGCTCATCGGTTAATGGCAACCGACATGGTTTTGGTGAATCACCACCAATTGCTGAGATGGAGGGAATGATTAATTGCCACCTCCCTCTTCGCTCGCACAATAAATCTCCAAATCGCGCCCATTTGACGCGCGAACAATGTACCCACAAGAGGTTTCCTGCAACCGGCTGACGGCTACTTGTTTCAGCCTTTGACCGGTTTTCAGAATGCTAGCAGCGATCTTTCCGGACCGGTTTGATTGAGATCAAACGCCCCTACATATGGATTTTAGCGAGACTTATTTTGTATCCAACCGGTCCTTCTTGCACTGCTATGGACTTGATAACAAAAGCATTCGCGCGCTGCGGCATCTCGTAGAAACGCACCGATTTTTCGCGCCGAGCCACGCGGCAATCGACATGTTTGGTTAACGAATCGCGGTCCTCGGGGACGACGATTTCAGATTCGGAAACCGGGGTGCACATCCCGGAGTGCACATCAGGGTCCGGCCGTGATCGGACGCCGCGGCTTGTGCGAATCAGTTGTCCCGCGCGCCTTGCACAACCCAGAATCTGAAGGCCTGCCGCTCGCACTTGGAGAGCTGTTTCTTATTGTGCGGCATCCAGATCTCGTCAGACGTCCGGTGATCGATCACCGCCAGCAAATTGCTGTCGACTGCGTTCCCCGGCGTTATCATCGGGCCGTTTTTCGTCCCTGTCATGAGGCCTTCATAGGTCCTCATGTCGAGGCCGCTCGCCTCAAAGCCATCGCCGCCCGGTTGATGGCACTCCAGGCATCTGATTTCGATGATCGGGAACACATCTTCCTTGAAGCTGACCTGGGCCGCGGCCGCAGATGCCCACACCACAACAATGAGCATCGCGGCAGCGACGAGACCCAGGAGATGTCCAATGAATCTTTGAGGATTTGTCACGAAAACCTCCCTCGGTTAACGGGCATCCCCCTTGCGGAGTTCCCAAGTGGCATACCCGCAGGCTGAACCTCAGCATGATTTGCCGTCGTAGTCCTTGATTCAGCGCAATCGGAGGTTCACTTTGCGATTTCAGACCCGTGGATATTTTCAGCGTTAGGGATTGCCCCCTCTGCCATTCGACAGTTTGCCCGAGGCAGAGGTCAAGCGACCCCGGCGCGGTGAGCAGCGTGACAATCCGGGTTAATCCGCGATGGCTTAGGGTTTGCGACCAAGCCCCACTCAAGCGTAGGCTGGGGACACCGACGGCACATCAAAACGACAGGCGAGGTGTATTTGCACGACGAGAGAATTGACCGAATGGCCTTTCGAAAAAGGACGAACCGAAAAAGTCAGACTTACCCAATCTTATAAAATACATCCTACAGTTGTATAACGCTATGCGCCTCGGGAGTTCAGTCAGATGGCCGTCAATTATGCTTCGGTGATTGTTGCCGGCGGCGATCCGCTGCTTCGCAGCCTGCTGGAGTACAAGCTCATCCAACGCGGCATTCCCCATCGCTACGCCGGACTGAGAACAGGCTATTGAATGAGGACGCCGCCGATCGCGCCTGCTTTGCCAGTATCTTCAGGACTTTGGACCGGTACTGCCGGTTTTTTGCCTCGTGATGGCAAACTGGCCGCGCTTGACGTAAGTCAATCACCTTTCGGGATAAATTGCACAGAGTCCGGCCGCATCGTTTGGGTGCCTTCCGGCGCAATCAGGAAAAATGTGAATGGTTCGGGCTTTTCGATCGGCTTTGTTGATTGCAGTCTTGCTTGTTGGATCGGTCGCCGGCGCGGCGCCCGGCGACCGGCTTATCGGCTATTTGCGTCAGATCGCGCCAGCCGATCTTCATGCCGAGGCCAGGGCGTTCGGAGCAATGCGTTCCGACTTCCCGGTGGTGCCGCTGCTGAAGGGATCAGAGACGGTGGGATGGGCGTTCCTGACCTCCGACTTTGTCTCGACGACCGGCTATTCTGGCAAACCCATCCATATCGTCGCAGCCATCGACAATGACGCCATCATCACAGCCGTGCGGCTGGTGGAGCATGCCGAACCGATCGTGCTGATCGGTATCCCGGAGCGCAAGATCCGCGCCGTAACGGAGCGCTATGCCGGGCTTGATCTGAAAGTGGAAGCTGAAAGCGAAGGTTCCGGGCACGATCTGGATATCGTTTCCGGCGCCACCGTCACCATAATCGTGATCGACGATTCGATCGTCCGCGCTGGCCTCAAGGTGGCGCGCGGCCTGGGCCTTGGCGGCCTGGCCCCGGTGCCTGTCGCAACGGGGCCTGTCTATGAGATCGACGACACCATTGAAGACGTCCGTAGCTGGCAGCAACTGGGTGCGGAGGGTGCGGTCGCGCAACTGACGCTCGATATTGGCCAGATCAATACAACCTTTGAGAAAGCCGGTGATGCTGAAGCGGCGAGACGGCCCGAACCGGGCGATGAATCGGAAACCTTCATCGATCTGCAAATCGCGCTGGTCAGCGTTCCGGCGATCGGCCTGAGTCTCTTGGGCGAGGCTGAATACCAGAACCTGAAAAACACTCTGCAAGAAGGTGACCATGCCATCCTGGTTGCTGGCCGAGGCCGCTATTCGTTCAAAGGATCAGGCTATGTCCGTGGCGGGTTGTTTGAACGCATCCAGGTGATCCAGGGCGATGTCAGTGTCAGGTTCCGGGACCGGCAGCACCGCCGGCTGGGGGAGATCACGGCGGACGGCGCGCCAAGCTTCACCGAGCTCGACCTGTTCACAATCCCCGCCGATTCGAACTTCGACCCGGCCAGGCCATGGCGATTACAGCTCCTGGTGCAGCGGCCGATCGGACCGGTCAAGAAGTCGTTTCTCAGCTTCGACCTTCCTTATGAATTGCCAGGCGCCTATCTGCGCCAGGTCGCGCCAACAGCTGGACCAGGCAAACCTGGCATCCTTGATTCAGACACAGAGGCGGCCGCGAAAGCCGCGCTGTGGCAAAGGATATGGCGTGACCGCAAGATCGAGATCAGCGTCCTCGTTGCCGCCTTGCTGGTGCTGACCGGGTTCTTCTTCTTTCAACTTCCCTTAACCCGCAACGAGAACCATGTTTTCTGGTTCCGGATCGGGTTCCTGACCTTCACGCTGGTCTGGCTGGGCTGGTACGCCAATGCCCAGCTCTCGGTGGTCAATGTCGTGGCTTTCGCCAATGCACTCGCTACGGATTTCAGCTGGGATGCGTTCCTGATCGATCCACTGATCTTCATCATGTGGTTCAGCGTCGCCGCTTCCCTGATCTTCTGGGGGCGCGGGGCATTCTGCGGCTGGCTGTGTCCGTTCGGCGCCCTGCAGGAGCTGCTGAACCGGCTCGCCAAACTCATGCGAATTCCGCAGTGGACGTTGCCGTGGGCACTGCATGAGCGGCTTTGGCCAATCAAATACATCATCTTCCTCGGCCTGTTCGGCCTGTCGTTCTATTCGCTGCCGCTTGCCGAGCAATATGCGGAAGTCGAGCCGTTCAAGACGGTGATTATATTAAAGTTCCAGCGCGACTGGCCGTTTGTGGTGTTCGCCGTCGCGCTGCTGGCAGCCGGGTTGTTCGTCGAACGATTTTACTGCCGCTATCTGTGCCCGCTCGGCGCGGCGCTGGCGATTCCGGCCAAGATCCGGGTGTTTGAATGGTTGAAGCGCTACCGTGAATGCGGATCACCGTGCCAGCGCTGCGCCAATGAGTGCATGGTTCAGGCGATCCATCCGGACGGCCAGATCAATCCCAATGAGTGCCTCACCTGCATGCATTGCCAGGTTCTCTACCAGCACGACCAGAAATGTCCCGTCTGCATCAAGAAACGGCAACGACGCGAGCCCTTTCTCACCCAGGCGGATAAGGGGTCCGAAGCCAATAAAGTCGTGGCTTTGGCAAAGACTTGACTGATTTTCCAGTCATACAAAGGAGAAGGACGATGACAGATAAAAAGCCGCATACCGAAGACTCGGTAGGCGATTTCGCGGTCACCCGGCGCGGCATGCTGGGCGGCACGGCGACGACGGCGCTTGTCGCAGGCGCGGCTGCGATCGGCGGCGGCACGGCCGCGGTCGTTGGCACTGGCGCAATTACCCCGGCGCTTGCCCAGGGCGGCAGTCAGAAATTCGAGCTCGATCCCGGCGAGCTCGATGAATATTACGGCTTCTGGTCAAGCGGCCAGGCCGGCGAACTTCGCATTTTGGGCATGCCCTCGATGCGCGAATTGATGCGCGTACCGGTGTTCAACAGGTGTAGCGCCACCGGCTGGGGGCAGACCAATGAAAGCCTGAAAATACTGACCGAGGGGCTGTTGCCGGAAACCAGGGATTTCCTCGCCGCGCGCGGCATGAAGACCTACGACAACGGCGATCTGCACCATCCGCACATGTCGTTTACCGATGGCACCTATGACGGCCGCTATCTGTTCATGAACGACAAGGCCAATACGCGCGTTGCCCGCGTGCGCTGCGATGTCATGAAATGCGACAAGATCATCGAGATCCCCAACGCCAGCGACATCCACGGCCTCAGACCGCAAAAATTCCCGCGCACGGGCTATGTCTTCGCTAACGGCGAACACCGGATCCCGCTGCCCAATGACGGGATGATCCTCGACGATCCGGAAAAATATGTGGCGATCTTTACCGCCATTGACGGTGATACGATGGAGGTCGCCTGGCAGGTGATCGTCGATGGCAATCTCGACAATGTCGACGCCGATTATCAGGGCAAATACGCCGTCTCTACCTGCTACAATTCCGAAGAAGGCGTGAATCTGGCGGAGATGACGGAGAGCGAGACCGACTGGGCCGTTATCTTCAACATCAAGCGCATCGAGGAGGGCGTCAAGAGCGGCGACTTCACCGAATATAACGGCGTTCGCGTGCTCGACGGTCGCAAGGGTTCGCCCTATACGGCCTATGTGCCGATCCCCAACAGCCCGCACGGCGTCAACACGGCGCCGGACGGCAAGCATATTGTGATCGCCGGCAAATTGTCGCCGACCTGCACTGTGCTCGACGTCAACAAGATCGATGCGCTGTTCGAGCAAGACGCCGATCCGCGCTCGTGCATTGTCGCGGAACCGGAACTGGGCCTTGGCCCGCTGCACACCGCATTTGACGGCGAGGGCAACTGCTACACGACGCTGTTCCTCGATAGCCAGATGGTGAAGTGGAACATCGAGAAGGCGATCAAGCAGTACAACGGCGAAAATGCCGATCCGATCCTCGCCAAGACCGATGTGCATTACCAACCGGGGCACAACCACACCTCGATGGGCGAAACCAAGGAGGCCGACGGCAAGTGGCTGGTCTCGCTCAACAAGTTCTCCAAGGACCGCTTCATCAATGCTGGTCCGCTGAAGCCGGAGAACGAGCAGCTGATCGATATCACGCTGGATCAGCCCGAGGTGGTGCATGACGGGCCGACCTTCGCCGAACCGCATGACTGCATCATCGTCCAGCGTTCCAAGGTCAATCCGCTGTCCATCTGGAAGCGCGACGATCCGATGTGGGAAGAGGCCCGCAAGCAGGCCGAGGCCGACGGCGTGGTGCTGGAGGACGGCGCCGACGAGCCGATCCGCGACGGCAACAAGGTGCGTGTCTACATGCATTCGGTGGCGCCGGTATTCTCGCTGGAGAAGTTCACGGTGAAACAGGGCGATGAGGTGACGATCTACATCACCAATATCGACGATGTCGACGACCTGACGCACGGCTTCACGCTCGGCAATCACGGCATTGCCTTCGAGATCGGGCCGCAGGCGACCGCCTCGGTGACCTTCACGGCGGACCGGCCGGGCGTTCACTGGTATTATTGCCAGTGGTTCTGCCATGCGCTTCATATGGAGATGCGCGGCCGGATGTTCGTCGAACCGCGCTCAAGCTGATCGGCGCAGACTGATGATGAAGCGCGCCCGAATTGTCCGCACGCTGACGATTGCCGTCCTGATCGGGGCCTTCCTGACCGGGACAGTGCTGGTTCCGGCCGCTTATGGTCGGGAATGGATCGTGGCGGCGGGTTCGGGCGCGCTTCAATCAACCCTTGAAATGGCCGGGCCGGGCGATGTCGTCCGGCTCGGGCCCGGCGACCATCTCGGTCCGGTGACCTTGGCGCAGCCGGTCGTGCTGACCGGCGAACCCGGCGCCAGGCTTGTCGGATCGAACCAGGGCAGCGTCGTCACGATAATTGGCGTCGGCGTGACCGTATCCAACATCGAGATTGCCGGCTCCGGGTCATCACATGAAACGCTCGATGCCGGCATCAAACTGACCAAGAGCGCTGAAAGCGCCCGTATCATCGGCAATCTGCTCGACGGCAACCTCTTTGGCATCGACGTGCACGGCGCCAGGGACACGCTCATATCCGGCAACACCATCATCGGCCGGCGCGGTCACCGGATGAACGAACGCGGCAACGGCGTCTATGTCTGGAACGCCCCGGGCACAATCGTGGAAGACAATATCATCCGCTATGGCCGCGATGGCATCTTCGTCAACACCAGCGGCAACAACATCTTCCGCGACAACCGCTTTGAGGATCTGCGCTTTGCCGTGCATCACATGTATACCAATGACAGCGAAATCTCTGGCAACGTCTCGCGCAACAACCACATCGGCTATGCGCTGATGTATTCCAAGGGCCTTATCGTGCGCGCCAACCTGTCCGAGAACGACCGCGACCACGGCATCATGCTGAATTATGCCAACGGCGCGCGGGTGGAAGACAATGTGGTGCGCGGCGGTGGCGGGAAATGCCTGTTCATGTACAATGCCAACAAGAACCGGATCGCCGGCAATTGGTTCGAAGCCTGTCCGATCGGCATCCATTTCACGGCCGGGTCGGAGCGCAACAACATCACCGGCAACGCCTTTATCGGCAACCGGACGCAGGTGAAATATGTCGGCTCGAAATGGGTGGACTGGAGTATTGCCGGGCGTGGCAATTACTGGTCTGATCACGCGGCATTCGATCTTGACGGTGACGGGGTGGCGGATGCTACTTACCGGCCCAACGACATCATGGACCATGTACTTTGGACACAACCGGCAGCAAAGTCCCTTCTGGG
>CAXMRP010000005.1:0-33384 GCA_964196155.1 uncultured Polyangiaceae bacterium | reverse complement strand
CGACAATAACCGGCGCGTTAAGTAAACTGACCGGCACCAGGATCAACAACTGGAAGGACGGCATGTTGTAGCAGGAGGCGCACCCGGAAATTGTGCCCCATGAAAGTTTCGCCAAACTCAAGCTGGATGTTTTGACCACTATCGACCCGCAGTTTGACCGGTTTCTGGGCGGTGAGCGCGGCAAGCGGCAGAACATGGATATCCGGCTAGAGGAAATCACCTGGGGCGGTGTGCCGGTCGACGGCATTCCCTCGCTCGACGATCCGCGGCTGATTGCGGCAGACAAGGCCATTTATCTCCAGGACAATGATCTGGCGTTTGGCGTCGCCATCAACGGCGATGTCCGCGCCTACCCGCTGCGCATCATGGGCTGGCACGAAATGTTCAACGAGACCATCGGCGGCGTGCCGGTGGCGCTGGCCTATTGCACATTGTGCGGTGCGGGCATCCTGTTTGAGACAAAAGTTCAGGGCCACGACGTGCCGTTTGTATTCGGCTCCTCGGGGCTGCTTTACCGGTCCAACAAGCTGATGTTTGATCGCCAGACCGACAGTTTGTGGAACCAGTTCACCGGCGAACCAGTCGCTGGCCCCCTGCGCGGCTCCGGAATCCACCTCAAGATCCGGCCCGTCACCATCACCTCATGGGCCAACTGGCGGGCGCAGAATCCACAAACCCGCGTCCTGTCGCTGAAAACCGGACACCGGCGCGACTATGGCTCCGGCGTCGTCTACAATTCCTATTTCTCCAGCCCAGACCTGATGTTTCCGGCGCTCGTTGGCGATGAAACCGTCGTGCAGCGCAAAGACTTTGTCTTCGGCATCCGCGATGTCGCCGCCGCAAGGGCATGGCCGCTGGCGGCGTTCACCGACCGCATGGTGCTCAACGACGCAATCGGCGGCCGCAACATCGTGCTGATCGGCAACGCGCAAACCCGGACCGTAAGAGCCTATGAGCGCAAGGATTATTCCTTCTCCAAAGGCACAGGCGCCGACGGCCTGGCTGGCACCGGCGGCGACTGGCAGATAACCGAGGATGCCCTTGCCGGCCCCGGTGGCGAAACACTGCCGCGGGTGCCCGGCCATGTCAGCTACTGGTTCGCCTGGGACGGCTATATGGGTGTCGACAGCACGCTATACGCCGACCCCAAATAATCAGCAGCGGTCTCGGATCGCAAATTAAAAAAATCGAACGGATACTTGACCCGATTTCGTGCAATTGGCAAAGTATATTCCGCTAACCGCAATATATTCACATACTATCTCAACGCTAATACAAATTTATCTTGGTGTATCCAATAATAGTGACATATGCATTCATGTCGGTAATATAGAGTTGATTATATATTTATCCTGAAATCACAACTAGTCAGACAAATATGATTACTGGACATGCGTTCTGGCATGTTGGAAACTCGTCGGGCAAAAAAAACGTGCGATAAACGACGCACCACCCTTTCCGGAGGAAACCACGATGACGAGACTAGCAAAATTGCTGCTCGGCGGCGCCATGTGTGCGCTTTTGAGCGCCCCGGCAAGCGCCGAAACCCTGATTGGCGCGGTCCAGTTTGACGAAAACCACGCCTTCACCAAGGGCCTGCGCGAATTTGAACGGGTTGCCGGCGAGTGTTCCGGTGGATCGCTCGAATTCGACCTTCATCTCAATTCCGAACTCGGTCTGGAGAAGGACTATTTCGAAAACATGAGCCAGGGCATCGCGGTGGATTACGCCATCGTTTCGCCCTCGCACATGTCGACCTTCTCCCAGAAGGCGCCGTTGATGGACATGCCCTTCCTGTTCCGGGATCTCGATCATTGGAACGCCGTGATGGAAGCCGACGCACTGGCCCCGCTCGCTGCCGACGTGCTTGAAAAAGCCAATGTCCGTCTGATCGGCTATGCCGGTGGCGGCACCCGTCAGCTGATCGTCAACCGGCCGATCACCACCATGGCGGAGCTGAAAGGTCTGCCGATGCGTGTCATGGGCGCACCAATCCAGACCCGCATCTTCGAGGCCATCGGCGCTGCACCTTCAGTAATCGCTTATTCGGAAGTCTATAACGCCATCCAGACCGGCGTGATCGACGGCGCCGAAAACGAAGCCGCCGGTATCGAAACCATGAAGTTCTACGAGGTCGGTCCCGAAATCTCCCTGACCCAGCACGCCATCACGGTGCGGCCGCTTGGTTTTGCCAATGCCACATTCGGCCGTCTTTCGGCCGAAGAGCAGGCGTGTGTCCTCAAGGCTGGCAAGGCCGGCGGCGAGCTGGCCCGCAATCTTGAAAGCAGCCAGGACGCCGACAAGCTGCAGGCCATGGCCGACAAGGGTCTGTTGAACAAGGTGGTGTTCACCGAGCGCGACAAATTACTCGAGCTGGCAGGTCCGGTGAAGAAGGCCTATGCCGAAGAACTCGGCGCGTCAGACGTGCTGATGGCTATCGAAGCGGTTCAGTAACCCTTCCGTTGACCGAAAGCGCGGGACGCGTTTCGATGCGTCCCGCGTTTTGGATTTCCGGACAAACGCGACAAACGAATAATTGGGGGGCGCCATGCGTGCGCTGCTGGATGGCTATTATCGCCTCCTGAAGCTGCTGCTGACTTTGCTGATGGGTGTGCTGATCATTCCGGTCAGCATGCAGATCCTCAGCCGCTACACCGGCATTATCCCGCGGTACATCTGGACCGAGGAGATCGCCCGCTTCTGCTTCGTCTGGATTATTTTGATCGGCGCCATGATCGCCGTGCGCGACGGCACGCATTTTGATGTCGACGTATTGCCCCATTCGTCCAACCCGCTTGTCGAACTGATCATGAAGCTCATCACCCATGTCGCGATCCTGGCCGTGGCGCTGACCTTCATCCGCTACGGCTATGATTTCGGAATTTTGGGATCGCGCCAACGCTCCGAAATATCCGGCTTGCCGATGCTGTCGATCTATATCGCCTGGCCGATTGCCGGGGTCACCTGGCTGCTGTTTCTGATTGAAAAATTCTGGGACATTTTCGCCGACTACAACAAGGAGCGGTCCCTTGGGTCCCGGTGAAGTCGCGGCAATATTGTTCGGCGTCTTCGCCGTCCTCGTCATTCTCCGGGTGCCCGTCGCCTTTGCGCTCGGCCTTGCCGTCGTGCCGGTCTTTTTCATCTCCGAACGCCTGACGCCGGTTTTGCTCTTGCGCGAGATGTTCAAAAGCTACAACGCCTTCGTGCTGCTCGCCGTGCCGTTCTTCCTGCTGGCGGCAAACCTGATGAACTCCGCCGGCATCACCGATCGCCTGATCAAGCTGGCGCGCGCCATGGTCGGCCACCTTCCCGGCGGCTTGGGCCATGTCAATGTCGTTGTTTCCATGCTGTTTGCCGGCATTTCCGGCAGTTCCACCGCCGACGCCGCCGGTATCGGTTCGCTGCTCATCCCGCAGATGAAGAAGCAGGGCTATGACACTTCATTCGCGGTCGCCATCACCGCCTGTTCCAGCGTCATGGGCGTCATCATTCCACCCTCGATCCTGATGGTGATCTGGGGCGGCCTGATGTCGGTCTCCATCGGCGGCCTGTTTCTGGCCGGCGTCGTGCCGGGCATCCTGATCGCCGGCTCGCAGATGATTGTTGTCTATATCTATGCCAAGCGCCGCGGCTTTCCGGTCGACACCCGTGCGACATTCATGGAACTGCTGGCAGCAATCTTCGCCGCGACACTGGCCCTGATGACGCCGCTGATCATTGTCGGTGGCATTGTCGGCGGGTTCTTTACGCCGACGGAGGCATCGGTTGTCGCGGTGGTCTATTCGCTGTTTCTCGGTGTTGCCGTCTACCGGTCCGTCAAACCGACCGAAATCCCCAAGGTGCTCTACGAGAGTGCCCGCTTCGCCGCCCTGTCGCTGTTTTGTATCGGCACCGCGTCGGCGTTTGGCTGGTGTCTGGCCTTTTTCAAGATCCCGGCAGCCCTTGTCGCACAGATCGAGATGATGGGGCTTGGCGTGATTGGCACCGGGGTGATGTGCGCCCTGGCCTTCCTGCTGATCGGCATGTTTATCGATGCGGTCCCAGCCATCATCATTCTTGGCACGGTGCTGTTTCCGGTGACCCAGCATGTCGGCATGCATCCAATCCACTTTGCCATCATCGGCGTCGTCAGCCTCGGCTTCGGACTGGTCACCCCGCCCTATGGCCTGTGCCTGCTGATCACCGCTTCGATCGGGGAAATACGCATGATCGATGCACTGCGCGACGTCCTCATTATTTTGATCCCGATGGTCGGCGTTCTGTTGTTCATTATCGTTGCGCCCGATGTCATACTGGCCCTGCCGCGGCTGATCATGCCGAAATATATTCAGTAGCCGGGCCGGTAAAGTAATCGGGAAAACGTTAGCGGTGGGCACGATTTAGCTTTGGCTGCGTATTGGCCAAAAAGGCTCAGGATACCCTGCACCCACGAAGGCGACGCAAAAACCGTTGTCGAGGCCGGCGAAATTGCCTATTGGCCAGACGGATCGGCGATCGCCATCGGATTTGGGCCAACGCCGGTCAGCGAAGGAATCGAAATCTGCCTTGCCTCACAACCAATATTTGGGCCGATGCCAACGATGATGTGCGCAGCCTTTCCGTTATATCCGCCGGTACACCGATCCACGTTTGCCGCGCCTGAGCACCCGTGTCCGGCACCATGACCGAAACCGGACCCTTTCCCGCCCGGTTGCTGGAAGGCTACAACGCCTTTCGCGGCGGCCGGCTGACGGTGGAGCAAAGCCGTTATTCCGAGTTGGCGGAATCAGGCCAGAAGCCGCAAATAATGGTGATCGGCTGTTCCGATTCAAGGGTCTCGCCCGAAGTCGTCTTCGATGCCCGGCCGGGCGAACTGTTCGTCGTGCGCAACGTCGCCAACCTGGTGCCGCCCTATGCGCCCGACAAATCCATCCACGGCGTGTCGGCGGCTGTGGAATTTGCTGTTCAGGCCCTGAAGGTGCGCCACATCGTTGTGCTCGGCCATGCCCGCTGCGGCGGCATTCGCGCTTTCGCCGAACAGGACACGCCGCTGTCGTCCAGCGATTTTATCGGCAAGTGGATTGACCTTGTCAGCCCAGCCGCGCGCGATGCCGGACCGCCGGGCGCCCGCACCCAGGCGCAATATCTGGAAGATCTGGAAAAAATATCCACCCTGTCTGCACTCGACAATCTGATGACGTTCCCGTTCGTGCAATATGCGGTGCGGGCCGGAAAACTGGCCCTCCACGCCGCCTATTTCGATGTCGCCACCGGACAGTTGGCGCTCGGCAACAAGACAACCGGCCAGTTTCATGCAGCAAATCAGTAGCGATGCCGCACACGCAAAGTGCAGGCAATCAACAAACGGACCCAATTGATGACTGGACCAATCAAGGACTGGCGCAGCCTCGGCAACGACGATCTGGTCGCCCAGTTCTCACCACGCATCGCCGTACCGAAAGCGCAGGACTGGCTGAACAAATGGACCGGTCGATCCATCGCGGTGGCCAGATCATGGCCGGGCAAACGCGATATCCGCTATGGCGACGGTCCGAAAATGACATTCGACCTGCATCTGGCGAGCGAGACCGGCGCACCGGTTGTTGTCTTCATTCACGGCGGCTATTGGCGCGCGCTCGACAAGGCCGATCATGTCTTTGCCGCCCACGGACTGCACAAGTCCGGTTTCACCGTCATCAATCTCAATTACGACCTGTGCCCCACTGTTTCGCTGACCGCGCTCAATGCACAGATCACGCAGGCATTGGCGTATATCGCCGACAATGCCGCCGATCTCGGTATCGCAGAAGCACCGGTCACCATCATGGGCCATTCGGCCGGCGCCCATGCCGCAGCATTCGCCGCCGCCGATCCGGAATTGCCGAACAATGTCGCTGCAATCGTGCCCGTCAGCGGCATTTTGGACACCAATGCTGTCCTTCACCTGCCGTTCAATGAAGATGTCTGCCTGACCGAAAGCGAGGCGTCGGCGTTGAACGTGATGGAAATGCCGCCCGGTAGCGGCTTGCAGGCGCTGGTCACCGTTGGTGGCGATGAACCGCCGGCCTGGATAGGTCAGTCTGTCACCTGGCACGAGATGGCCAGCGATCATCTGGCAAAGTGCGATCTCGAAATCGTTCCCGGCACCCATCATTTCTCGGTGCTGGAGGCCTGCTGCGATCCCGATCATCCGGCCGGGCAGCGTGTCGCCAAATTTATCACCCGGACCGCACGGTGATCCTGGCCCGGCCAACATTACCGGCGGTCATTGCAATCCTGGCAGCCTGTGTAGCCGCCGGCCTTTATTGGCAATTCACAAGATCACCTGACCTGACCTTCACCCGGGCCAGTGTACCGGACGGTTTTCGCCGGCTTGTCGACATTGACAGCGGGCGCTCGGCACCCGGCCTGACATCGTTCGGCCCGATGCAAGAGGCCGACAGCGCCACGCAAAGCGACACGCGCGCTGATGCCGATGCTGGCACCGATGTTGACAATGCCGATCTGTGCCGCCTGCTCTTCGACGACCCCTATGCCCCGGTAACCGGACCGCAAGCACCAGCCGTAACCATCATCGAGTTCTCGGACTATCAATGCCCCTATTGCCGGATTCTCACCGGCATCATGAAGGATATCGAAGCCCGCCAATCCGATATCCGCCACATCTACAAGGAGTGGCCGATCCTGACGCCGGTTTCAGAGCAAGCCGCCCGCGCCGCCATCGCCGCCGACCGGCAAGGCCAATATCTGCCATTCCGCCGCCGCCTGATGCGCACCAAGTTTCAACCGACACCGGCCTATCTGAACGATGTCGCCACCGCGCTCGGGCTGGACATTGACCGTTTTAAGACCCACATGGCCGATCCGGGACTGGCCCGAGCCTTCGCCGATACCAGCCGCGCCGCCCGGCAACTGGGCCTGGTCGGCACGCCAAGCCTGCTTGTCGGGCAAACGATTGTCCACGGCGCCATCGATGCAGCCACCTTGAAAGCGCTGATCGAATCCGAGCGAAATAACGCCGAAAACACGCCGTGCTGACAGAAAAATGCGCAAATATGAGGCATTTGGCGCTAATTTCCGCAAAAACCTGCGCTCGAACCCTTCGTCCAATTGAATCTGCGGCGAATATGCGCAAAACGAAGGCGACGCAAGACCGGACGTCCAAAAATCACGTCCGAACGGGGGACATCCGATGATCGATAGCGGCGACACCGCCTGGATTCTCACATCCACGGCCTTGGTTTTGTTTATGACATTGCCGGGCCTGGCGCTGTTTTACGGCGGCCTGGTTCAATCCAAGAATATCCTTTCGGTGCTGATGCACTGCATCGCCATCGCCTGCCTGGCTTCAGTTCTGTGGTTTGTCCTCGGTTACACTTTGGCTTTTTCTGAAGGCAACGCCTATGTCGGCAACCTGTCGCGGCTCATGCTCATCGGCATGGCGCGCGAATCCGTGATCGACGGGCAGACGATCCCAGAATCGCTGTTTTTCATGTTCCAGATGACCTTTGCCATCATCACCCCGGCGCTGATGGTCGGCGCCTATGTCGAGCGCATCAAATTCGGTCCGGTGCTGTTGATATCCGGCCTGTGGCTGATCCTTGTCTACGCCCCGGTAACCCACTGGGTCTGGGGCGGCGGCTGGCTTGCCGAAATGGGCGTGATGGATTTTGCCGGCGGTATTGTCGTTCACGTCACCGCTGGCGTGTCGGCGCTGGTCATTGCCTGGCAACTGGGCGGCCGGCCGGGATTTCCCGAAGGTGTACGCCCGCCCCATGCGCCGTGGATGGTCATGGTCGGCGCCTCCATGCTGTGGGTCGGCTGGTTCGGCTTCAATGCCGGCAGCGCACTTGCCTCGGGCGCCGACGCCGGCATGGCCATGCTGGTCACCCACCTGTCGGCAGCCGTTGCCTCGCTGGTGTGGATGACGATTGAATGGATGAAATTCGGCAAGCCGAGCCTCGTTGGCCTGGTCACCGGCACGATTGCCGGACTGGCGACGATCACACCGGCATCGGGCTATATCGGGCCGGCCGGCGGCATCATATTGGGGTTTGTCGGCGGTATCTTGTGTTACCTCGCTGTCGATATCATCAAACGCCGCATCAAAATCGATGATGCCCTTGATGTCCTGGCCGTCCATGGCGTCGGCGGCGCGACAGGCACATTGCTGGTCGGCTTTCTGGCGGCAACCGGCCTCGGCGGGATCGGGCTGGGAGAAGGCGTCAGCGCCGGCAGCCAGTTCAAGGTGCAGGTTATCGGCGTTGTCGCCACGGTCATCTGGTCGGCGGTGGCCACCTATCTGATCGTCAAGATGACAAAGGCAATCTGTGGCCTGCGCTCCAGCAATGATGAAGCGGTCGAGGGGCTGGATTACACCGCCCACGGCGAAAAAGGATACAACCTCTAGTCCGCTTTCATGTGGATTTGATCCGGATACGAAGGAAGGAACGACGATGAAATGGATCATCGCAATCATCCAGCCCCACCGGCTGGATGCGGTGCGCGATGCCCTTGGAGAGATCGATATCCAGGGTCTGACTGTCAGCGAAGTGCGCGGCTACGGCCGCCAGCGCGGCCATACCGAGATTTACCGCGGCGCCGAGTATCAAATCAGCTATGTGCCGAAACTGAAGCTGGAAATGGCCGTCGACGATGATGTGGCGGACAAGGTGACCAGCACCATCCAGGACGCAGCCCAGACCGGCAAGATCGGCGACGGCAAGGTGTTTGTGCTCGATCTTCTGGATGCGCTGCGCATCAGGACCGGCGAATTTGGCTCCGAGGCGCTTTAGCCGACCCTTGGCGCCTCAAGGTTCGCTTGTCGGGCTTCAAGCCGGCAATCGGCGGGGGGTAATGTGTTGCCGCAAGCATCCCCGCCGGCCATTTTGCCAACCCGCGCCACCCATGCTAACGCCAGCAAGGGATAAGCGGCGCCGGAAAGGCGCTTCGCCACAAAATTCAGACCCGGTAACGGGCCCGGCAATCAGGCCCGGCAAACAGGCCCAGAATACAGGCAACGGCGCAGCATGAAAAAAATCGCATTTCTGGCCAGTGATGCGCCGCAATCTCAAGACGCCGCAAAATCACTGCGCAAACGTTATGGTGATGGCGATCCCGGCGATGCCGATGTCATCGTCGCGCTCGGCGGCGACGGGCTGATGCTCCAGGCCCTGCACAAGTTCAAAACCACCGGCAAACCGATCTATGGCATGAACCGTGGCTCCCTCGGTTTCCTGATGAACGAATATGCCGAGAACGACCTGCCGGCCCGCATCGATGCGGCAACGGTCGAAAAAATCCATCCGCTGACCATGAACGTGACCGAGGCCAGTGGCAAAACATCAACGGCCCAGGCGATCAATGAAGTGTCGCTTTTGCGCCAGTCCTATCAGGCCGCCAAACTGAAACTTGCGATCGACGGCAAAACCCGGCTTCCCGAACTGATATGCGACGGCATTTTGCTGGCCACGCCAGCCGGATCGACTGCCTACAATTTATCGGCCCACGGTCCGATCATCCCGATCAACGCGCCGCTGCTGGCCCTGACGCCGATCAGTGCCTTCCGGCCCCGCCGCTGGCGCGGCGCGCTGGTGCCCAACCATGTCTCGGTACACATCGAGGTGCTGGAGGCGGAAAAGCGCCCGGTCAACGCGGTAGCAGATCACATCGAATTCAAGAGTGTGCGCGATGTGACGATCGTCGAGGACCGCAAAACCATCTGCCACATCATGTTCGATCCCGATCACTCGTGGGACGAACGGATTTTGGCCGAGCAGTTTCGGTACTGATTTTCAAGCGCCGATTTATGGATATCAGGCCGCCTGCATCATCTCGCTGACATAGCCGCGTGCCGCGTCCCGCTTGGCTTCCGTCGCCAGCCGGCGCAGCAGCGCCAGGATCTGGTCGACATCCCGGTCGGGGCCAGGCTGGAACCGGTTGACGATCGCATCGATCAGGTGGGTCGCCCGGCGGTAGGAGTTTTCGGTGCCGGAATTTCGCGGCGCATTACGGATCACCTCCACCGCCGCGGCAAAGGCCGGATAGGTGCTTTGCGGCAATTTCGCCTTTTCCAGCAGCGCCTTCAATCCCGAAGCCCGGCCCGACTGGATCAACCCCGATATCCGCGATGCCGGCAGGCCGGATAGCGCCGTCAGCGCCTCCTCGAACAGTACAATCTGGCCGCTGACAACGGCCCGGATCAGCAAGGTCGGGGTGAGCTCGTTTTTGTCGATCAACTGCCGCACAAGCGCCGGTACTTCGCTGGCCGGTGCCTGAAAAGCCATGGTAACGGTCGCCCGGTCGCGGGCATCGCGCACGACGATTTCGGCCCGTTCGCTGGACAGCCAGTGATGGCTGCACACGATCGATTTCAAATTGTCCGCATAGCGCGAAACCAGCGTCTGGCGCACATTAAGCGGCAAATCGTCCCGCTGTAACAGCAGATCGCGAACCCGCTCATCATCGCCAAATCGCTCCACTACCCGGTCAAGCGAGAAGCGCGCAATCCGCGCGCCGCCATTTTCAAGCAGCATCAGGCAGGAATCGACCTCGGCAACTTCCGAAAGCGCCGCCGCCACGGCCCGCGAGACAACCGGACGGTTGGCGATGGCCCGCTGGATGACCGGTTCGCGCGTTGCAATCTGGTCGACCAGTTCCGCATCCAGCAACAACGGTGAGCGCTCCACCACCACGGCGGCGATATGAACCTGATCGGTAACCAGCGACAGGATGACGTGATGGGGCGACTTGTCACTGCCTGCCAGCGCATCGGCGAGCGCATAGCGCACATTGGCCGACGGATCGTCGAGCAGGATCGTCATTGCCGCTTCCACGCCATCGCGCTCTTCTTCCGAAAGGGCGGAATACAGATAGCTTCGCGACAGGGCATTGGCTGCCTCCGCCCGCCTGGAGACCGGCGCGGTTTCAACCCAGCGCAAAAATCGTTCGACGATCATAAACTGCCCACCTGATCCGCAATACTTCAGCCAGTGGCCATCTTGCGCCATGAGGATTAACGTTTGGTTCACCGTAAATGCGAAACAGCCATTTTCTCTGCTTATTCTGCAACACCTAACGTCCGGCCGGCCATGCAAGTGTTCCCCTACCCGATGCGCTCATGGCTTGTCGTTCCGGCTATCGAACGCGACAATTTAAGGGCCGCGATGGCATCGGTGGCCGATATTGTTGTGCTCGATATGAGCCGGAACGTCACCGGCTCCGGTCTGGCGACAGCACGAACGGATATCCGCAATATTCTGTCCCGGCCGCGCCCAAGCGACGGCGACGGGAACGGCAAGAACCGGCTACGGTTTTTCGTGCAGATCAACCAACTGGATGGCCCCCACAGTCAGAGCGATCTCGACGCTGTCATGCCGGGCGCGCCCGACGGGATCATGCTGCCCGGCGCGCGCGGCGGCCGCGATATCGAGCGCCTCGCCTCCCGGCTGTCGGTCTGCGAGGCGGTGCACGGACTGGACGATGGCCAAACGGCCATTGCCGCCCGCGCGCCGGCGACTGCTGAGGTCATGTTCGCGATGGATACATTCGCCGGGGCGAGCCCGAGACTGTGCGCCCTGGCCTGGGATGCACCGGCGCTGATGGCCGATATTGGCGCCAGCCAGGCCCGTGATCAATCAGGTCAATGGACTGCTCCAATGACGTCAGCGCGCAGCGCCTGCCTGTTTGCAGCCCATGCGGCAAATGTCCGGCCGATCAATACATCTTTTGCAGATAGAGCCGATCAGCCCGGTCTGACCCTTGAGGTCAATGCGGCGGCACGTGACGGGTTCTGCGGCATGATGAGCGTTGACCCGGCACAGGTACCGATCATCAACACCACATTCTCCTCAGATGTCTAATCATCCGGACGCATCAACTCGAACACCGCGTCCACTACCGCATAGTCCCGATAGCCGCACCGGGCCATCGTGCGCACATGGGCCGCATCAAAGCGGCCGTCCCTGATCGCCCGATCATCGACATAGACGCCAACGACTTCGCCAAAGACAACGACAACGCCCGCTGATTTGCCATCAAGCCCGGTCAGCCGATCGGTTTTCAGGAGCTTGCATTCAAGCGCGGCAAGAGCGCCGGCCACCCGCGGCGGCTTGACCAGTCGGCTCTCCATCGCCGCTACACCGGCACGTTCGAACTCGTTTTCGCCGGCCGGAAACGCTTCAGAGGTCGCCGACATTTTATCCTTCAAATCGTAAGTGACCAGCGAACAGACAAACTCGCCGGTCGCCTCGACATTGAGCGCGCTGTGCTTTTCGCCTTCTGACGAAAACATCACAATATGCGGCCGCGCCGAGATCGCGTTGAAAAAACTGTATGGCGCCAGGTTGGGCCGGCCGTCGGCATCGAGGCTGGATATCCAGCCAATGGGACGCGGCGCGACGATGGCCTTGAACGGGTCAAAATCGAGGCCATGGTCGCCTTTCATCGGGTGATAAAAAATTGGTCCTACTCCAGCGCTTGTTTATTCGGACAGATGCGGCGTCCACGCCGACAAAAGAGCATTTATATCCGGGCGGTCGCGCTCGGTGGGTAATAGTTTCGGCGTACCCATATGGATAAATCCGGCAACCGCCTCATCACCGTGCAATCCCAGCAAGGCCGTCGCCGCGCGGTCATAGGCGAACCAGTCGGTCAGCCACTGCGCGCTGAAGCCATGGCCATGGGTGGCGTGAACCGCATTCATACACACCGCAGCGGCCGACAATTGCTGCTCCCAAAGCGGAATTTGTGGGCTGTCGACTGGCGCTGACACCACGCCGACGACCACCGGTGTGGCAGCAAATATGGCGACCTTCTGCAATCGTTTGTCGCGTTCGGTCCCTTCGGGTTCGCGCGATGCCAGCACTTCCAGCCCCGAGACCAGAGTTGCTCGATTCTCAAGGCCGTAATGGATAAATCGCCAGGGTGTCAGCTTGCCATGATCGGGCACACGGGCGGCGATAGTCAGAATATCCAGCAAGGTGCCGTGATCCGGGCCGGGCGCACCCAGCTGCAGTGCCGGCACCGTCCGCCGCGTTCGCAGATGCTGCAACAATGCAGTGTCCATATTTTGGTCTTTCCAATGTCCGGTCATGAAATTTGGCCAAGAACAAGACCGCGCGCCAACCCGGTAAGGTGCGTGGCAAGATGCCGGGTAACGCAAATGCCTTTTTTGCCTTGAAATTGCCCGTTTGAAGCGGCAATTGTTCGGGCCATATCACGCTCTGTGACGCCAGCCAAAACGTTTGGGACAAATAACTGCCGATGGCCACCGCATTTATCCGAATTTGGGTCACCTCGCTGATTGCTATTCTTGCCCTCGCCCTTGCTCCGCAATCTGCGACCGCACAAAGCCGCGACGCCAACGGTGCACCGCTGGACCTGTTTACACTCGGCAAAGGCGATCTGGCGCTTCCCGAATTGCGCCAGTCCCTAACCGCGCCGCTGCCCCTGGTTCCCCAGGTCAATATTCACCCTTCCCTGGCCGATACCGGCGCCCAGACCAACGTCTATCTGGAAGCCCGGCTCGGCGAAGAAACACCACCGATGACCTACGGAATCGAGTGGCGGATTTTCGATGCCAGTCCCGATGACAACGGCGATCATCCGCTATTGGTGTCCGCAGTCGGTGGCCGCGCGAATGTGCCCCTTCCCGCTGGCGACTATCTTGTCCACGCCGCCTTTGGCCGGGCCAGCGTGACCAAGCGTATCCGGATCGGCACGCAAGCTCATTCCGAATTCCTCAACCTCAACGCCGGCGGTCTGCGTCTGAGTTCGGTTGTCGGTGATGACCGGGCCCCCGATACTGAAAAAGTCAGCTTTGAAATTTCTTCCGAAACCGACGACGGCGAAAAGGAAGTCGTCGCCCGCGGTGTGCGAACCGGCCGTGTCGTTGGCCTGAATGCCGGCGTCTATCATGTCGTCAGCCGCTACGGCGACGTCAACGCCATCGTCCGCGCCGATATCGAGGTCCCGGCTGGCAAGCTTACCGATGTCCTGATGCGCCACACCGGGGCGGAAGTGACGCTGAAACTTGTCGAGTACTCTGGCGGCGAGGCACTGGCCAACACCAACTGGTCTGTGCTGACCTCCGGCGGCGATACCGTCCATGAAAGTGTCGGAGCCTTTCCACGGATCATTCTGGCGGAAGGGTCCTATACAGCGGTCGCCCAACACAAGAGCACTATCTACACCCGCGACTTCAAAACCAGTCCCGGTATCAATCACGATGTTGAAGTGCGGCTCACCGACAAAATAAACAACCAGCCCGAAACAACCGGGCGCTGACAGACCGGATTTGACCCCGTCAGCCTGCCGCCACTAACGCATTCGAAAAAGTGGAATCCGGTTTTTCGATAACAATGCGCGCAAAAACAATAAAGTAAGGCATATGTCGTGAACGAGGATTCACGACATATGCCTTACGCGTCGCGCAAATCCGGCGGCCGCGCCTCGTTGACAAGATCGGCGATCACCGCATCGGCGGCCATCACAACCTGATCCTTTGAGCCCAGCCGTCGCACTGAGATGGTCTGCTCCTCCGCCTCCCGGCGGCCGGCAACGAGAATGACCGGCACCTTGGCTACCGAGTGTTCGCGAACCTTGCGGTTGATCTTTTCGTTTCGCACATCAAGCTCGGCGCGCAATCCGGCTGCCAACAGCCGCTTGTGCAGTGCCTCCGCATAATCGTTGGCATCCGATGTAATGGTCGTGACCACCGCCTGGGTCGGTGCCAGCCAAAGCGGCAGCCGCCCGGCATTGTCTTCGATCAAAATGCCGATGAACCGCTCCAGTGTGCCCAATATCGCCCGGTGCAGCATCACCGGCCGGTGGCGTTCGCCGTCTTCGCCGACATAGGAGGCATCGAGCCGCTCCGGCAGCACAAAGTCCAGTTGCAACGTGCCGCACTGCCACGAACGGCCGATCGCATCCTTGAGGTGAAACTCCAGCTTGGGTCCGTAAAATGCCCCCTCGCCTTCCGCCACTTCATAGGCGATCCCGGCCTCTTCCAGCGCTGCCGCCAGACCAGCCTCGGCCCGGTCCCACACATCGTCTTCGCCGGCGCGCACCTCCGGTCGCGTCGCCAACTTGATCACCACACTATCGAAGCCAAGGTCGCTGTAGATCGAAAACAGCAGCGTGCAGAACGCCACCGATTCCGATGTCACCTGGTCCTCGGTGCAAAAAATATGGGCATCGTCCTGGGTCATCTGCCGCACCCGCATCAGACCATGCAAGGCGCCGTGCGGTTCATTGCGGTGGCAACAGCCAAATTCGGCAAAGCGCATCGGCAGATCGCGATAGGACTTGATCCCCTGCTTGAAGATTTGCACATGCGCCGGACAGTTCATCGGCTTCAGGGCCATCAGCTGCCCCTCGCCGGTCAGCACCGGACCGTCGGCATCGGTCGACGGCACTTCATCGGGAACCACGAACATGTGCTCGCGAAACTTCGACCAGTGACCCGATTGCTCCCAGAATGTCGAGTTGAGCAGTTCCGGGGTTTTCACCTCCAGATAGCCGGCGCCATCAAGCCGCCGGCGGATATAGTTTTCCAGCGCGTTGTAAATTGCAAAACCCTTGGGATGCCAGAACACCGACCCCTGCGCTTCTTCCTGAAGATGGAACAGGTCCATTTCCCGGCCAAGCCGGCGATGATCGCGCTTTTCCACTTCTTCGAGCATGTGCAGATAGACGCGCAACTCCTTCGGATTGCGCCACGCAGTACCGTAGATGCGTTGCAGCTGCGTCCCCTTGGCATCGCCGCGCCAATAGGCCCCGGCCACCTTCATCAACTTGAAGGCCTTGCCGATGCGGCCGGTCGACGGCATGTGCGGACCGCGGCACAGGTCAAACCAGTCGCCTTGCGAATAAACCCGGATATCGTCGCCTTCGGGGATGGCGTCGATCAGTTCAACCTTGAACTGTTCGCCCTTGCCATCGAAGACGCGCTTGGCCTCATCCCGGTCCCAGATAGCCTTGGTGAACGGCTGGTCGCGGTCGATAATCTCGGCCATGCGCCGTTCGATCGCCTCAAAGTCGTCGGTCGAAAACGGCTCGTTGCGGAAAAAATCGTAATAGAACCCGTCCTCGATCACCGGGCCGATGGTCACTTGCGTGCCCGGATAAAGATCCTGCACCGCTTCGGCCAGCACATGGGCGCAATCGTGCCGGATCAATTCCAGCGCCGCCTCATCATCGCGGCCGATGATCGCCACTGACGCATCGCCGCCAATTTGGTCGCCAAGATCGGACAATTCGCCGTTGATCGTGACCGCCACCGCCCGCTTGGCAAGCGAAACGGATATCGACTGGGCGATATCCAGCCCGGTCACATCGTCGGGAAAGTCACGGGATGCGCCGTCGGGAAAGGTGATCGATATCATGGAAATTCGGTCTCTGGTCGCCGCCACGATGCGGGGCTAGCCACAATGTGGACAAGATGGGCAGGAAATCCGGTTTCCCGGCCATCGCCGATCAGTCCGGATCATAATAAGTGTGTTCGATATGGCCGCCACTCCAGCGCCCGTAGCGCCACGGCGTATACCAGCGCGCCGCCGGTGGCAAGAATTCCGGAATCGGATCAAATCCGTGGCTGCCCAGCGGTCGGCAGCGCCAGAACCGCGCCAGCGCCATCCACAGCCCCGCCCAGGCGCCATACCGCGCCAGCGCCTCATCGGCATATTCCGAACAGGTCGGCAGATGCCGGCACCCGCGTCCGAAAATCGAGGAAAGGGACAATTGATAGATGCGAATCACAAGTCGCAATACAGTTACAAGTGTAGTGCGCAAGTGAATTTCAACCCCGCCCGTCATATTTTCCCCGACAAAAATGCACGTTCCGCTTGCAAAGCGAAACACAATACGTCGGCTGCCATTTCTTCGCCATATCTTCGCCGCCTTGCCGCCGCGCATTGCAAGTATAACATCGATAATATCCAATTAATTCAAATTATATTCAAAAATACATCAAGTAATACGTTTTACCATACTTGCCGATTAATAGTATGTTCGTCATGAATTTGCCATTAACAGGGTAACATTATTGCTGGTAACAAAAATGTTGATATCTAAGTGCGGGGAGTTTCCATGTTTCGTATTTTCGGCATAGCCATGCGCCTGTTTGTCGTCCTGTTGCTGGTGCTGGCGGCCACCACATTCATGTCCGGCCACTGGGACGCCAAAGCCCAGACAGCCAAGGAATTGCGGCAAAAGGTCAACGCCAACACGGTAACTATCCTGTCGGGCAATCCCAACGGCACCTATCTTTTCATTGCCTCCGATGTCGCCTTTGTCCTTGACGATGGCGACAATCTCCGCGTTCTGCCGGTCGTCGGCAAGGGCGGCGCCCAGAACGTCCGCGATCTCATTTACCTGCGCGGCATCGATATGGCGATTGTGCGCTCTGACGCCCTGGCGGCATTTTCCGGCGATCCCCGCTACCGCAACATCGGCTGGCAGCTTCGCTACGTGACGCGCCTCTACAATGAGGAGATGCACATCATGGCCCGCAACGACATCACCTCGATCGATCAGCTGAATGGCGCCCGGGTCAATCTGTCCGACAAGGGCAGCGGCACCCAGCTGACCAGCCAGATCATCTTCTCCAAACTGGGTATCAAGCCGGTCGAATACAATATGGGTCAGCGCGATGGATTTGAAAAACTGAAAGCCGGCGAACTCGACGCAACTATTTTGGTGGCCGGCAAACCGTCGGGCTCCTGGAAATCGGTCGAGATCGACCGTTCCAAGTATCACATTCTCACCGTGCCATGGTCCGAGCAGCTTCAGGCCGGCTATCTGCCAACCAAGCTCACCCACGATGATTATCCCAATATTCTGGAGCCGGGCGAGACCGTCGACACCATCGCCGTGGGCGCGGTGCTGGCCTCTTACAACTGGGCGCCGGACACCGACCGCTACGCAAGGATCGAGAAATTCGTCAACTCGTTCTTTGACAATATCGGCAGCTTCGACACCAAAGCCCGGCATCCGAAGTGGAAGGAAATCAACATCGCCGCCGACCTTGCCGGCTGGACCCGTTTTGGGCCGGCCCAGGCCTGGCTCGATGCCAACCAGCAAAAACTGTCCCAGGCCGACAATCTGAAAAACGAGTTCGGCCAGTTCCTGACCGAAAATGTTCAGGCCAACGGCGAGCTGACCGATGACCAGATGCAAGTGCTGTTCAGCCAGTTCATCGCCTGGCGGCGGGACAATCCCAATGCGGCGGGACAGCAAACAGCCGCGAACTAGAGCGCATTCCAAAAAGTGGGAACCGGTTTTCGGACAAAATGCGAATAAGAACAAAGGACTGGAGCGTGTCGAGTGGGTCGATAATCCCAAAATACGCTCTCAAGAACCGCCGACCGGATTGAGGCCGGGAATACCAGATTTGCCAAGCCCACAGGTGGCCACACGGATAGCTACATTCAGCGCCACCTGCTGGGAGTTTTGTACCGCGTAACGCCGGGAGGTCCAGATGGCGGAAGACTCAGGCAAGAAAGGCCACAATCGGGCCGATTTTTCACAGTCGTTCAATTGGGACGAGTTCAACGGAATTCTGGATGGTCTGGCAACAAGCCCGGCCACGCCACATGCTTCGCCGACGGCGACAGATCCGCAAGCCTCGCCCAATCAGGCGGCTGGCGATGGAATAGCCGCCGCTCACGAGGAAGACCCTCGCGCGCCACTGCCACGGGTTCACCCGCAGGAGCTGGTCTATCACAAAGCCAAGGCACGCCGCCGCCGTGTGCTGGTCCGCCGATCCGGCCCGGCCCGGCAAATGGCCGGTCACGATCCGGCTATTCCGGCCGAACCGGGCAATGACCTTTCCGACAGCCATCGCGAATGGTCCGAGCAGCGGCTGGCCGAAAGCCTTGCCGCTCGTCTGGCGCCGGTCGCCCCCGATGGACATTCGCGATCGCAACCAGCCGCCGGCCACCCCGCCGCGGCGCCTGCCCGCCCCGGGCGAACCGCTCCGGCGAGCCTGAGCGCCTTCGACCGGGCACTGGAAAACGAAATGCGCGGCCTGTCCGAACCGCGCCGCGCCAATGCGCAATCCCAACCAGTAGCCCAACCATTGGCCCAACCGGTGGCGCAACCGGTATCCCGGCCCTATCCCGGCACGCTTAGCGAACACTCTGCCCAGCCCGGGCATTCGGGCCGCTACGTTGAGCCCCAATATGCCGATGCAGCCTATCCCGAACCGCCGTATCCCGAGCCTAAAAGCGAAAATGGCCGGGTCGTGGTGTTCGGCGCCATCGCCATCGTCGCGCTTTTACTGTCCGGCGTCAGCGCGGTTGCGCTGTTTTCGGGCAGTGATGTGGGCCTGACAAGCCTGCTCGGCCCCGCCGGGCCGCTCAATCCGCCGGCCAGCATGACGGTTGCGCGCACACCGGTTAAACACAACCAGTCCGCACCGCTGACCCTGAAACCGATCCTGTCGCCGGCAAAGTCGACCACTACTGCTGCCTCCACTGCAGTTGAGCCGATCGTGCCGCGACAGGTGGCCACGACCCGGATCAACACGGCGACCATATCCCGGCCCAGCGCGGAAAAGGTCAGCGCGCGCGTAACCACAGTGCGCAGCCCGCAAACCACCGCCGCCATACCGGCGGTCCGCCCACAACTGGTCGATGGGCGCCCGACCAACAGCAATCCTGATGCTGGCCGTCAAACCGTCGCGCTCGCCTACGCTGCGCCAAATCGCAAGAACGCCGCGACCATGACCGATGCCGCCGACATTGCCGCACCGATCTTTGATGACGCTTCCGGCCTGCCGCCGGAAGCCGATCCGGCGCCGGCGGAGGCTGATTTTCGTATCCTGTCGCCTGTCGGCGAAGAGCAGATGGACGCGGCAGCGCTCAAGCAACGCAAACAGATGGATGCGCTGCTGGAACGCGGCCATCAGATCATGGAAAGCGGCGATATCGCCTCAGCCCGGCTGTTTTATAATCGGGTCTATGAGGCCGGGGACCCGCGCGGCGCGCTGGCGCTGGCGCAATCCTATGATCCGGAGACCCTGCGCGCCCACAATGTCATCGGCTTGATCGCCAGCAAGGATATGAACCGTTTGTGGAACAAGCGGGCGGAGGAACTGGCCAATCGCAGTGGTGCGCAGTTCGTACTGGGACGCAAATAACATAGCAACCGCGCTGGCGTGTCGGGCGGGCAAAACTGCGCTGTTAGATGGTCAAGTCTGCGGCACCGTTGGTTTGTCCCGCATTGCCCGCCTCGATCTGATCGAGGGCGTCGACAACCGCATCGAAGGTCAGCATCGTCGAAGCGTGGCGGGCCTTGTATTCGCGCACCGGCTCCAGAAATCGCAAATCCGACCACCGGCCATCGGGCACCGGTTTGCCGTCTTTCAACATGGCCAGCATGTCCTGCCGGACCAGGCGCAACTCTTCCGGTGTCGAGCCGATAATCGTGCGGGCCATGATCGACGACGACGCCTGACCCAGCGCGCAGGCCCGCACTACATGGGCAAAATCCGAAACCCGGCCATCGGTGAGCTTCAGATCGACATTCACCGTCGATCCGCACAACCGCGAATGCGCCCGCGCGCTGGCGTCGGGATCGGACAACTGGCCGGTCATCGGGATATTCCCCGCCAGTTCCAGAATTTTGGTGTTATAAACTTCGTCGATCATCACTCTTGTCCGATTGATGGCCACTCGTCACCGGACCCGCACTCGCTGGTCGACCGCCTCAAATAACCATTCACACACTTCAATATGGTGAATCCACCATAGCGTTGAACCCTAACCTGGTGCATTGAAACTCCTATATAGTAAGGAATTGCTGGTCGGCACCCGTACAGCCGCCGATTTGGCGCTTTGGTGGCAGGCCCCGTTGCCGCGCCAGTGAAAAATGCCAGGGCATGATTTGCCCGGAATTATGGCCAGGGCGTCGTTTGCCCAAAGTTATAGACAGGGCGTCGTTTGCCCGGAGATAGATAGATGGACGCAAAAATAAAATCGCTCAGGCCATTACCGGATCGCAGCACCACCACGCGCCCGGACCGGCAGGAAGTCGAGCAGGCTGTGCGCACGCTGATTGCCTGGACCGGCGATAACCCCGATCGCGAAGGCCTGCGCGACACACCGCGGCGCGTCGCCGACGCATTTGCCGAACTGTACGCAGGCTACGACGCCGATCCGCAAGCCATTCTGCAGCGCACCTTTTCCGAGACCGGCGGCTATCAGGACATGGTGCTGATCCGCGATGTTTCGTTTTATTCCCATTGCGAACACCACATGGTACCGTTTCAGGGCAAGGCGCATGTCGCCTATTATCCGACCGCCGGCGTCGTCGGCCTGTCGAAGATCGCCCGTGTGGTCGACAGCTTCGCCCGCCGCCTGCAGACACAGGAGCGGCTAACGGCGGAAATCACCGATGCCTTGACCTCAGCGCTCGAGACCAGCGGTGTCGCCGTGATGATCGAGGCTGAACATCTGTGCATGGCCATGCGCGGGGTTCGCAAGGCCGGTGCTTCCACCATGACATCACGCTTTACCGGTGTGTTCCACGACGACCCAGCTGAGCGGGAAAAGTTCCTGCTGCTGGTCCGCCCCGGCTAAGACACAACAACACACAGATCGACATGACAAAATCCGAGAACGCTGGATCTCAGGAAGAGACGGATCGGTTCACGCCGCGGTTTGACGAAAACGGGCTGATGCCCTGCATGGCGGTGGATGCGCGCACCGGTGCGGCGTTGATGCTCGCCTGGGTCAACACCCAGGCCATCGAGGCAACCTTGAATACCGGCTTTGCCCATTACTGGAGCCGGTCGCGGGGCACTTTGTGGAAAAAGGGCGAAATCTCCGGTGCCCTGCAGCAGATTGTCGAAATCCGCACCGACTGCGATCAGGACGCGCTTGTCTACAAGGTAACGCCGCAGCGCCGCGACGACACCTGCCACACCGGCCGGCAGACCTGTTTTTACCGGACCCTGGCCAGGGACGGCGATGGCATCAGCCTGATTTTTGATCGCCAGGCCAACGCCGGACCTTAGGCAGTCGCAATATATTCGCGAATGGATTCGGCTTCCTGCTCGATCTCGGCGATCCGTCGCTTGACCACATCACCGATCGATATGATCCCGACAAGCTTGCCGTCTTCGACAATCGGCAAATGGCGAAAGCGCCCACCCGACATCTTCTGCATCAGATCATTGATCGTGTCATGCAGGCCGCAGGTGATCACCTTTTCGGTCATGTAATCCCGTGCCTTGCGCTTCAGGGCTGTCCCGCCATCATGGGCAACGGCCCGCACGATATCGCGCTCCGACAGGATACCGGCGATCGAATCGCCCTGTGAAATGACAACCGCGCCGATCTTCTGGGTCGCCAGAATAGACGCAATCTCCGACAGACTGTCGTCCGGGCCACAGGTTGTTACCTCGCGACCCTTTTCATTGAGTATGCGTTGAACCGTCATCGCTTCCTCCCGTCCTGATTGCCGCCCTGCAACGGGAAATTGCAGCCCGAACAGCAACACGCCGGTCCGGACAACACGCCCCGACGAAACCGGACGCAAACCATACCATACGCCAGACCAACACCAGACGCCATAATCAGGCGGAATTTACGGCTATCAGGGGATAATTTCGCGATTCTCGACAAAACTGGCCAGAATCCGGCCCTAAATCGTGCCGACTTCATGCGGCATGGTACCGCGATCCGGCCCGACCGGGTCCAGAATGCTGAATAACAACAACCCGGTAACAAACCCGCCAATATGCGCCTGCCAGGCAATACTGGCGCCCTCGCCACCAATCAGCGTGCCCTGAACCCCGAATATCAAATTGATGGCAAACCAGATGCCGATGAAAAACATCGCCCGGGAGTTGGTCAATGTTTGCAGGAACGTCGGCGCCGGCAGCCGGTAGGATCGCTCATCCGCGCCCATTCCAGCCAGTGGCCCACCCGGTACAAAGGCAAATCTCGCCGTGGCCGCCGTCAGTGCTGAAATCGATGCTGACGCCCCGACCATCACCGCCGCGTCATCAGAAAGGGCCAAATAGTGGGCAAGCGCGCCACCCAGCGCACCGCAAACGAAAAGCACCAAAAACCGGGTGGCACCAAACCGTCGCGCCACCGCGGTACCAAAACTGGCCATCCACAACAAGTTGACGCCCAGGTGAAAAAAGTCGCCGTGCAGGGATGCATAGGTGAGCGGCGAAAACAGCCGCGAGGCAAATCCGCCGGGAAAAAACACACCGGCCTCGTCATATCGAAGCGGAATGAAACCGAGCGTGAATTGCACATAAAGATCAACATTGACCGGAAACAGCAACCGGATGATATGCACGGCAAGCAGCAGGCCCGCCATCCAGGTCACAACCCGTGGCAAATTGAACATGCGTTCGTTCTGGTTCATCGCACCTCGCCCGACCGGCTCCAATCGACATCTGTCATAGCAGATAGGCCGCCAACCGCGCGCAGGCAAACTGCACACACATGCAAAACGGACAAAACCGCCGGCAATGCCGACGGTTTTGGACTTTCCGATCATCGCAAAACATCATGAAGAAAGCAGCGAATTCGGTACAAAGTGGATGACCACACAATTTCCCATCCCTGCCCGCCCATCAAGCTTCACACACGATTAACCCTAACACTCTGTTACAACTGTAATAATTCGCACTTGGGTGCAAATTACCCGTCAGACCGGTGCCTTCAGACTTGGGAATGTCTGGGCGCTGAAAACTGCAGGTTGGCGGTTACCGGTCGACGGGAGAGCAACGATGAAACACGCGACGAGTCGAAATCTCTATGCTTACTGGAACCGTCGGCGCGATGGCCGTGCGGCCCCCGACCGGCACGATATTGAACCGTATGATCTTGGCGCTGAACTGGTCGACACATTTTTGATTCGCATCGACGACGATGGCACGGCCCGTTTCCGGTTCTGCGGTTCCTCGATCGCCATGCACTACGGCCGCGATCTCGGCGATGAGGATTTTCTCAAAAATTGGAACCCTGAAGACCGTGCGACCTTGAAAAGCCACATCGAAATGATGACGGCAAACGCAGCCGGCTTTGTCGCCGGCATGGTGGCCGAAACGGCCAGCGGCGGCTTCACGACATTTGAGCTGATCCTCTTGCCGCTGATGAACGAAGGCCGCTGCGACCGGGCGATTGGCTGTCTGGGCCGGGTCGGCGGCCACGCCGTGACCAACCGCATCAAGGCGCGCATTGTTTCCCAGTCGCTGCGCTCGGTACGATTATTGAACACGCACGAGGCGCCCGGAATATCCGCCGCTGCGCGGAAATTGCCCCCGCCCCCGTTGCCGGATCAAACCAGCGTGCGCGGGAAATTCGGCCATCTGGTTCTGGTACAGGGCGGAAAATAACCACCGAGAATCCCGGTGCGCTGCCCAATCGGCGCTTGCACGCGGGCACGACCGCAACCCGCTTGCCCACAGCTTTGCTTATCCGCAGCCCTTGCTTACCGCTTGTTAAGGCAAGCATCCTATCTTGCCGGTTAACCAGCCGTTCACCATGAACGCCGGTCGGGGAATATTGCATGCCTGCACCATCGACATACGCTTCAAGCGACGCCATCGACGGCGTTATGGCGGATCTCGACCGCCGCCGTTATCACCGGGTCAAGGTCAACCTGCTCGGCCGGTGCATGCTCGACAATGGTCGCGAATTTCCCTGCCAGTTGGTCAATGTCTCGCCCGGCGGCGCGGCCATCATCAGCCCCTTCCCTGGCACCGTCGGCGACACCGTGGTGGCCTATGTCGATCATGTCGGACGCATCGAGGGAGCGGTCGCCCGGCTGTTTGACGGCGGCTTTGCCATGACCATCGCCGCTTCCGACCGCAAGCGCGAACGCCTGGCTGACGCGCTCACCTGGATTGCCAACCGTCCAATCCTGAACCTTCCCGATGACCGTCGCCATGCCCGTCGGTCACCAAAGAAATCAGCAGCCGTCCTGACACTGGAAGACGGGACGGAGCATCGGTGCAGAGTCATCGACATGTCATTGTCGGGTGCCGCTCTGGCGACATCTTTGACACTGGAAAAGGGCACTTCGGTGCACTTGGGAAAACACACCGCCCGGGTTGCGCGGATTATCGACGGCGGGATCGCCATCGAATTCACCCAAAATCCAGCCGAAGAAACGATTGAGGCCGAATATTTTTCTGCCTGAAGCGCGTTCCGAATAGTGGGAACCGTTTTTCCGACCAAATGCGCGTAATATCTATTCCGCAGTGCGTATTGCGTTGCCAAAAATCGCGAACAATGCTCCAGAGTCCGCGCATACTTAACAATCAATCACTGATTCAGTCCTGAAATCAGACAACATTCAGGCATCACGGCCTGCGCATTTTTGGCCATTGCGGGCTCTGTTGTCAGCTGTTTGCGGTAACTTTCATGTGGCCAACAGGCCAATTGATGCCAATGCGGGCCCTGGTTCAACAAATTCAACGCCCCTAAACATCCAACACTATCCGTGATTTTCAGCTTTGAATCGGTTGAGAACGGTGCTGATTCGCATTTCTGCCGGAGGCGAATGCGCCACTCCACCCAATCAGCGGAGGGGATTTTCGTTCAGTATTTCTTTAGGTTAACAGAAGTACAATATAAGTATATTTATTATATACGATTTAGTCAGATCAATAAATTTTCTATTTAAAATATATAGCAATATTTCCAACTAGACTTATCTACAAAGAAATTCTCCTGATCTAATCTTCCCACAAGAACGGGGAGACTCAGGCAATGATCCTGGAAAAATTTCGTCATGCAATTGCCATGGCTATCATTGTGGCGGCACCGGTCGCCATCGAAACCGACAGCGCCGCCGCACAGGGCGCGGACATGCCAGTCATCGGCTGGACGAACCCGCCAATCGGTCATGTCGCATTCTGCCGCAACGAGCCGGGCGAATGTGCCCGCCATGGTGGGCGGCAGTCGGTTCGACTGACGGCACAAAATTGGCATGACCTGGTCACTATCAATACATCGGCCAATCAGCGCATCCGCCCGGTAACCGATCAAGAATTTTACAAGACGCTGGAGCATTGGACGTTGCCGCAAAGCGCCGGCGACTGCGAAGACTACGCGCTGTTGAAGCGTCAGGATCTGGTCCGTCGCGGCTGGCCCACTGGTGCCCTTCTGGTCGCGGTGGTCTTCGATGAAATAGGCGACGGCCACGCTGTCCTCGTCGTGCGCACCGATCGCGGTGAGTTCGTGCTCGACAACAGAACCGACGAAGTGCGGCGCTGGGACCGGACCAGCTACCGGTTCGTCAAGCGCCAGTCCGTAACCAATCCCCGCCGCTGGGTCGCAGTCAGCGATACCCGCCGGCGCGCAACATCAGTTTCGACGGTTCGTCGATAGGAACGCACGGTTCGGCCCGGTCGCGTCCCCACTCTCCCCGTCCCCAGACCGGGCCGTAGGGCTGGTCTCCTGTCCCGGAGACCAGCCCGCCTTTTCCAAAAATACCGAAAAACCACCTCGTCAGCTGATTGCCTTGAGCCCAGCGGCAAAGCGCTTCCAGTTGGCTACATAGCCCGCTGCCGAGCGCCGCAAATCTTCTTCGCCAGCGGCATCTATCGACCGCACGACCTTGCCAGGCATGCCGACCACCAGGGAATTGTCCGGAATAACCTTGTTTTCCGCGATCAGCGCACCAGCGCCGATCAGGCAATTGTTGCCGATCACCGCGCCGTTCAGAACAATGGCGCCCATGCCAATCAGGGTATTATCGCCGATCGTGCAGCCATGGATGATTGCCCGGTGACCGATCGTGCAGCCCTCACCGATTATCACCGGCAAGCCCGGATCGGTGTGCACGACGCCCAAATCCTGAATGTTGGATCGCGGACCAACGGTAATGGGCTCGTTGTCACCGCGCAGGACAACGCCAAACCAGACGCTGGCTTCATCGCCGAGAATAATATTGCCGATCAGCGACGCATCGGGCGCGCACCAAAACCGCCCGCTGGACGGCAAGGTCGGCGAAGTATCGTCAAGATTGTAGTGGGTCATTGCGGTTCGGTAGCCCGAACCGAGGTTAGACGACAAGGCTGAGATAAAAAATCCCGGCGCAAGTGCTCCAGATCCAGGCGACAGCGAAGACCACCACGGCCCAGATGGTCGCCATTTCACGCGCCCGCAGGCCGTTATAGATCTTGCTGACCAGAATGAACGGCCCGGCCAACATCGCCATCAGGACAGCCATGACATTTCCGAACGTAGTCGACTTGCTTGGCAAGAAATCCGGCGCCTCGTTGGTCACGAGCTGATAAAAGCTACCGATCACACCCGATACGATGAACCCGGTAGCCGCGCAAAATACGAATACACCCCATTGCGGCATGATTTTACCCACCCTTGATACGCCAACACCGGTCAAAGAGTACCGGCAGGACGGGAGGCGGGCAACGATGATGGCGCCAATTGCGCCGGGTTTCTTTAGAATTGGTTAACCATGGCCGCCAGCGATCTCGCTAATATGCAAGGATGCGCGCACGGCTCGATCATTCGTCCGGACCTGGTGTCGCGAAATTGCATTCAAGTCTGGCAAAAAGATCAGGCGTCCAGGTCAAACTCCAGGATCGCCATGGAGAAATTGTAGGACAGGTCGTCATCCTCGTCATCCCGATACAGAACACCGATGAATTCATCACCGATATAGACCTCGGCCGAATCCGACTTTTGCGGTCGCGCCCGGACGCTGATCCCCTCGTTCGAAAAGAGTTTCCGGAAATAGGACTGGAGTTTTTTCAGTTCGTCCGCTGACACCGCTCACGCTCCGCAAGGCTGATTCTGGTTTGCTGCATCTGTTTGGCATGGCGCTTCGCGATTCCACAAGTGTCCGTGGTCTGGCGATGCGCTAATTCGGGGATAGCTCAGACATCCCCGTCAGGCGCGGACAGATCCATATCGAAATCTTCCGCCAATATCTGGTCCATCGACCGCGACGGCTCCGCACATCCGGCCTGGCCGACCACCCGCGCCGGAATTCCGGCGACCGTCGTTTGCGGCGGCACCGGCTTCAGGACCACTGAGCCCGAGGCCACCCGCGAGCAGGCGCCGATCTCGATATTGCCCAGGATATTGGCGCCCGCGCCGATCAATACACCGCGGCGTATTTTGGGATGCCGGTCACCGGTTTCCTTGCCGGTTCCGCCCAGCGTCACCCCTTGCAGGATCGAGACATCGTCATCGATCACCACCGTTTCGCCAATGACGATACCGGTCGCGTGATCCCAGAATATCCCCTTGCCGACCTTGACTGCCGGATTGATATCGACCTGAAACACTTCCGAAATCCGGCTTTGCAGATAGAGCGCAAAATCCTGTCGGCCCTGATTGTGCAACCAGTGGCTGAGGCGATGGCCCTGAAGCGCGTGGAATCCCTTGAAATAGAGCGCCGGCTCGATGAACCGGTCGCAGGCCGGATCGCGCTCGTAGACTGCAACCATATCGGTGCGCAGAACATGCGTGAGTGCCGGTTCATTGACATACATTTCCGAGATCGTCTGACGAATGAAATCGGCGCTGAATGTGGGATGGGACAGACGTTCCGACACCCGATAGGCAACCGCCTGTTCCAGTGTCTGGTGGTTCAAAACATTGGCATAGATAAACCCGGCAAGCGCCGGCTCGCGCGCGATCACCTGATCGGCCTCGGCGCGCAGCGCGCTCCATACCGGATCAACCGATTTGACACTCGCCGGATGCGCCGACGCTATATTCGAGGCCATACGCACTCCCCGCGCCGATTGTCCGGCGCCAAATCTATTCAACCTACGACGACAACTGACCGGTCGCATCGCCTGAACCAACCACATAGTAGCCGCGCGATGACCCTGCAATGCGGCCCGCCTGTAATATTGTCAATTCAGAATAAGGAACAACGAATCGGGCGGATAAGGTGAAGGAAATCGCAAGTGATTCGAATTCAATTCGGGCCTACGCCCCATGTCGAGGGTACGAACGGCAGCCCAGTTCGGTCGGCGGGTCCCCAACCATCCCGCCGAACCGAACATCGCCGCAATCAGCATACCCTGCCGATCCGCCCACATTCGCCCCGCTCTGGCCGGCCCCGCTCTAATCGGCATCCGATGAAAATATCCACCGGGAGCCTTCACAAACTGCGCAGAAAACACCCGCACAGGTCGAGTAATATCATCTACACACTTTGTGATTGCCGAAAGATAGTCACTGATCAGAATAAGGAAAGGCGACTTCGACCAGAATTGGAAAAATATCGACCACTGTTGCAAATCGGCATAGGGGCTGCGGACCGAAAAATCCGGCTGTTTGTGCACCCGAGTCTATCCCTGAAAGCCTGCCTATTCCTGCAAAAACGCCAGAACTCTTGTCATATGCGCCCGGTCGCCGACCGCCTTCATGTGATCGCGGCCGGGAATGGTGAAGGCTTGCGCGCCCGGAATATGCGCCGCAAGGGCATCAGGATTGCCCCCAACCTCGTCATTCTCACCGACCGCGACAAGCACCGGTACCGGCAGACCCGCCAGTTCGGCAGCGCTGATCTTCTGACGGCTGGCCAAAATACACGCGGCCAGCGCCCGCCGGTCGCTTCCGGTCTGTTCGGCAAATAACCTGAATGCCCGCGGTCCGGCGGCAGAAATGGCACCGACCGACGGTGCCAACAGCGCGTCGGCGATCGGCTGCGACCCGCCGATACCGAGAATCATGTTTTCACCAAGTCCGCCAAACACCGCCCGCCGCACCCGCTTACTATGGCGCAACGCCAGAAATGCGGTGATCCGCGCACCCATAGAATAGCCGACCACATCAGCCCGGGCCAAATCCAGATGGTCAAGCAGCCGGCGCGCATCGTCGGCCATGACCGTCGCCGGATAGGATTTAGGATCATAGAGCTTCTCGCTCGCCCCGTGACCGCGATTGTCGAGCGCGATGACCCGCCGGCCAATTCCACTCAGCGCCCGCACCCAGCCAGTCGACACCCAGTTGATCCGGTGATTGGAGGCAAATCCATGGATGAGCAAAACCGGAGGCAGATCTTCGGTTGACCCGGAATTTTCGCCATCGGCAATCCCACCGGCGTCCAGATAGGCAATCGATACCCCGTCAGAATCAAATGTCTCCAGCGTCGGTAATGTCGGCAAGTCATTCCCTTTACGTAAAATGGAGCGCATGGGTTGATTGCGCATTTGAACCGTTGGTGCGCCAAAGCGTTGCCGTTCGCAAGCCCAGCATCCCGATAGCGCGAGGCGACGAATTCCCCCTATTCGCATTGGTGCCATGACTATAAGGTCCGGCAAAATCCCAACTGGAATTTCTGACCGGAATTCCCAAACTGCCAGCGAGGCAAATCATGGCCCAACATGCGGTCCCGCATTTCCACAATTCAGCCGGTGTGCCCGCCATAGCAATTGGCGCCCGCGAGTTCATGTGCGTCGGCGCCCTGCCACCTCATGATCATCCCCATGTCTTTCTCGATATGGGCGACAGCAACGACATAATCTGCCCCTATTGCTCGACCCACTATCAGCACAAGGCTGATCTTGCCGCCCACCAGTCCGAACCGGAAGAGTGTGTGTTTTCCGGCTAGTATGTCTCGGCCGTAGACGCCAGCGCCTACCAATTCGCGAACCAATCCATGGACATCGCCATCGCCGGTGCGGGAATAGCGGGCCTGACTACAGCGCTGGCGCTCGCCCGGCGCAACCGTCCCGCCGCAATTTATGACGCCGCACCAAAGCTCGAAGAAATCGGCGCCGGCATTCAGCTTTCGCCCAATGCCATGCATGTGCTGGACCGCCTGGGCGTCGGTGAGGCCACGCGGGCAAAGGCATCAAAACCCGATACAATCGAAATAATTGACGGTACCACCGGACGCCGGCTCAATAGCGTTCCCCTTGGCAGCCAGATCGAGGCCCGCCACGGCGCGCCCTATCTGGTCATCCACCGCGCCGCACTTCAGGAAGTTCTGCTTGCGGCGGTCCGTGACCTGCCGGAAATTTCATTGACTCTCGATGCGCCGGTCAGCAACACACAAAGCGCATCTGGAACAGCATCGTTTCGCGCCACAAACCGCGAGCATCATGTTGATCTTCTGGTCGCCGCCGATGGCGTCAACTCGGCGATCCGCCAACAGGCATTTGCCGGCCTGAGATCAGCCGACACAGGCCCAATCGACACCGGCGCAATCGCCTGGCGCGCAACAATTGCGGCCGACAAGGCGCCATCCGAAGTAGCGGTCAATGCAACCCGCTTGTGGCTGATGCCAAACACCCATTTTGTCAGCTATCCAATCGATCAGGGCGAGCGCTACAATCTGGTCGCCATCGCGACGTCGCCCGTCGCTGATGATGAATTGCCGGTGGGGCATTGGCCCAAACCCCTGCGACCGCTGGCCAGCACCGCCCAGTGGATCCGCTGGCCTCTGCGCGCCAACCCTCCGCTGCCGAACCGGATTGCCGGTCGGATCGCCTTTGCCGGTGATGCCGCCCACGCCATGTTGCCTACCGCTGCGCAAGGCGGTGGTCAGGCCATCGAGGATGCATGGACACTGGCCGCGGCAGTCAGCCGCCAGCCCGACATCGACACCGCCCTTGCCGGTTGGTCGGCCCTTCGCGCGCGCCGGGTCGCCCGTGTCCATGCCATGGCCTGGCGCAATTTGCGTTTATACGGCCTTTCCGGACCGGCGGCGCTGGCCCGCAATCTTGCGATAATTGCCCTGCCCGCCCGGTTGCATCTGGCCCGGCTCGACTGGCTCTATGGCTGGAAGCCGCAAGATCCGGGACCGACCAAACAATAAATCAAATGCCCGGCAATCAGCTTTACGACGATCCGAATCTTGCGCAATTCTACGACCGGGCCCACCGGCAGCGGGATGATTATGATTTTTGCAAGTCTCTTGCGGCAAATGCCCGATCTGTTCTCGACCTTGGCTGCGGTACCGGCGAGCTGACCGTCGAACTGGCTCGGGGCCGGCAAGTCACCGGCGTTGATCCAGCAGCGGCCATGCTGGATATTGCCCGCGACCGGTCCGGCGGCGATCGGGTCAACTGGGTGGAGGCCGATGCCCGAACAATCCGCCTGCCGCGCCGGTTTGATCTTGTTGTACTCACCGGCCACGCCTTTCAGGTTTTTCTAACCCGCCAGGATCAGATCGCCGCGCTGAAAACCATCGCTGCCCATCTCAATCCCGGCGGCCAGTTTGTTTTCGACAGCCGCAATCCGGATCTTCCAGCGCCGAAATCGCGCGATCGTCTGGGTAATGGCCGCACTTTCGACCACACCGAAATTGGCCCGGTCGAAGGCTGGAATGAATCCCGCTACGACCCGCACACCAATGTCCTGACCTATGTAAATGGCTATCGTGTCCTGCGCACCGGCGAGGATTTCTCGGCCCGCGCGCAAATTCTCTATACGCCCCAAGATCGCCTTGCAGAGATGATCGGCGAGGCCGGGCTGCAAGCGGATCAATGGCTCGGCGACTGGCTCGGCAATGATTTTCACTTGGAAGCCGCCGAAATCATCCCGATTGGCTCGCTGGCCTGAAGTTGATTTGTGGTGCGGACGGCGGGACTCGAACCCGCACGGCTTGCGCCTCAGGATTTTAAGTGTAGTATAAACTATGTATTATCATAGGTTTATACCCATGTGTGTAATGGTGTGTGTCACAGTTACTGTGATTTATTTGATTATAATAATCTTTTTCTAAAATAAATCAATAGTCATGGTGCCTCCCCCCAATTGAACCTGAAATTAATATTCAGTGTCCCAGCACTCAGGTTGCCACCCCCTCCCAGCAGCCCTACCGCTATTCGCCACGGCCCTTGGTGGGCTGGGTTTGATTGGGTGGCGAAGGAGGAAGGCCCTCTCACGTCAGCAATGAGGGTCAAGATCTGCGCGCCTGAGACTTCAACGAGCGATTGGCCTTTGGAGATGCTAGTATCGGTCATGTGAGAGTCCATGGACAGTTGAAAGCCACGAGGGAAGCCTTCCCAATGCCAAACCCGATTATCGACAAAGCCGAAGTCTCCATCGATTTTCCCCACAAATTCTATCACGGGTCATTTGGCCGCTCGAGCCAATACGACGTCAAAGTCGATGAGAATGGGGTGCATATCGCCCTGGATCGCACTACCGGGGAGAAGCGTCACGTGTCGTTTCACCTACACCATTATCTCTTCGGTGACATACTGAATGCCGTCGCCGATGAAATTGCCGAAGGGAGTGAACTTACAGGGCAACATAGAGAGCGGCTTCGTGAAGCGGCAACGAAGCTGGCTCAGTGTCTAGTGGATTGAATCCAACATTTGGAACCCTCGGTTTCTGGCGGCGATGATCTCATCGGGGTTAGCGCGCCAGATGAATGGCTTGGCTTCGGTATCGTTGTGTTCGGCGATGAAGCGGTTGATCGCGGCCTGCAAGTCGA
>CAXMRP010000004.1:0-2487 GCA_964196155.1 uncultured Polyangiaceae bacterium | reverse complement strand
TCAGGATACGCCCGCCCTCCACGTCGTAAAAGCGCAAGAGCAGATTGACCAGGGTCGACTTGCCGGCGCCGGAGGGACCAACCAGACCGACCTTTTCTCCCGCTGCAATCGCCAGCGTCAGATCCTCGATCACCCCGGTCTGGCGGCCATAATGAAAGCGCACGCTCTCAAACCCGATCGCCCCGGACCCAACCACAAGAGGCTGAGCATCGGGCCGGTCCGTCAGACCGTGGTCACGGGCGATGGTCTCCAGCCCGTCCTGCACGGTGCCGATATTCTCAAAAAGCCCGGCGATCTCCCACATGATCCAGTGCGACATGCCTTTCAGGCGCAGGATCAATCCGATGGCGAAGGCAATGGCGCCGGCGGTGATCGCCCCGCCGGTCCACAGCCAGATGCCGATCAAGCCGCCGGAAACAAGCAGCGATCCGTTCAGCACTTCCAGCGTGACATTGAGGACCGTGACCAGCCGGAACTGGCTGTGCACATTATCCAGAAACGGCTGCATGCCCTCGCGGGCATAGACCTCTTCGCGGTCGGCATGGGCAAACAGCTTTATGGTCTGGATATTGGTGTAAGCATCGACGAAGCGGCCGGTGACGAGCGAGCGCGCATTGGCCTGGGCCTTGGCGATTTTCCGCAAACGCGGGACGAAATAGCGCAATGTCACGACATAGCCGGCGAACCACAGCGCCAGCGGCGCCATCAGCCGCCAGTCGGCCTGCGCGAACAGTATCAGCGCGCCGGCGAAATAGACGCTGACATAGACAAAGACTTGCGTCGTCAGCGCTAGGCAATCGCGCACCGCGAGCGACGTCTGCATGACCTTTGTCGCCACCCGGCCGGCAAAATCGTCCTGGAAGAAGCCCATGCTCTGGCGCAACAGATAGCCGTGCGCCAGCCAGCGCACGCGCATCGGAAAATTGCCCATGATCGACTGGTTGGTCACCATATTGTAGCCGAGTTGGATCAGCGGCATGATGACCAGCACCAGAACGCCGACCCCGGCCAGCCACAGACCGTGATCGGTCCAGAACGTGGCGCGATCGGCGGCCGCCAGCCAGTCGACAATCCGGCCCAGAACGCCGAACAGCGCCACTTCCAGCACGGCGAACAGCCCCCCAGTCGCCACAACGAAGACCAGCAGCGGCCAGGTCGGCCGGGAATAATGCCAGATGAAAGCAAGCAGCGTCGCCGGCGGCTTGGCCGGCGCGGCAGCGGGAAACGGATCGATCAGTTTTTCAAAAAAGGCGAACATGGCTTCGGTCCTGCGGGAAGATAATCAATCATCCCGGCCAGACGAAGCAACAGCGCGAGCGGCCGGGTGTCAGATGGAGCTTGAAAAAAACATGGTCATCGACACCTCCAGCAAGGTCCGCACGAATCTGTTCGTGACATTGGTGGACCCGAAAGACGGTGTTTATCGCCGACGCGCCACCAGGGCAATTCACGATTTACAGCGATGAGGGCACCTGGCCCGCCAGGCAGCGCCAATTGCGACCGTTTTTGGCCGCCAACTCTGACGAGCGATCGCAAACTCTTTCAGATCGGTCGATGTCCGTTAAGCCCCCGAAAGCGGAAGTCTGCGACACAACCTGCTCGCGAATTTTCCGGATATGCCGACTAACGCTCAGCCAATTTTGAACGGGGTTTTGTCCTAACGCCCAAACGACCATTTTCGCTGCTTTTTTGCCGGCACGCCAAGGATTTGCGGCTGGCGATCGTCTAAAGCTGAGGTGCGTCTCTCAAACCGGGAGGCGGCCAGCGTAATAGGAGACGACAATGAGCAAATTCCGTTCAACGATGGCCCCGGTCTTGGCCGGCGCGGGCATTATCGCCTTGTCGGCGACAATGATGTCACCAATGGCATCGACGGCATCGGCCACCATGAGATCATCGCTGATGCAAGGATCGGAGGTCGTCAACGTCAATGTCAGCTTCAATTCGCAAGTGCCGCTGGCCGATACCAGCGACGAGGCCATCGCCAATACCCAGAGGACAAGCCGGCGGTTCATCTACCGGATGGCGGTCAAGGAATGCGCCGTTTTGAAGGAGACGATCGCGGAGACCTGCCGGCTGACCAATCTGAACGTTTCGACTAATGTTCAGCACCAGTCCGGCAACAATCCGGTGATGCTCAATCTCAACGGCAACGCGCAATTTTCGATCAGCCTCAAATCCGGCGGGGAAAACTAGGACGTTTGTGCCCGCAAAGCTTGGCTTTTCTCCCTCATTCGGCCGCCTGCCGGCTTGCCTTGGCGGCGTCCGGATTGAGGAAGCCGCCGGACTGGCGCCGCCACAGCCGGGCATAGAGGCATTCTGCGGCAAGCAGCGCCCCATGCGTGCCGGTTTCCACGATGCGCCCTTCATCCATCACCACCAGCCGGTCCATGGCGGCGATCGTCGATAAACGGTGGGCAATCGCGATCACCGTCTTGCCGGCCATCAGCCGCGCCAGGCTGTCCTGGATCGCCGCTTCCACCTCTG
>CAXMRP010000003.1:0-12822 GCA_964196155.1 uncultured Polyangiaceae bacterium | reverse complement strand
CGATCTCCGGCAAGTCCGTGCACGTGCCGTCAATCACCACGCCGGCGCAGCCGCTCGCCTTGATTGCAACCGCCACCCCGCCGCCAAGGCAGGCATGCTTGTGGTCTCCCAGCCTGTCAATGACAAGGATATCGTCGGGCCGCAGAAACTGGATGACGTGGTGAAGAAGCGTCGAATCCTGACCGGGCAGGGCCAGTGTGACCGCGGTGCCGGCAATGCGGCGTCCCGGCAAGACAGCCTGTATCGACGGATCGACAAATCCTATCTGCCGCCGATGGCCGATCGTCGCCGTTTCCACCCGCCGGGCTTTCTCCAGCAGGCCGGTTTCGATCTGCGCCGGCATTGGGAAAATTGAATAGCTCATGTTTTTCTTCCAGCCCCAAACGATAGTAAGACAATAGTCTGTAGGAGGGTAAGCCATGAACCGGTCGGTCGAACAGTGGACAGTCGAAAAAAAAGCGGTGTCGTCAAAGGGCGGCGCCGTCGCGGCCCAGCACCGGCTTGCCGCGCGCGCCGGCGCCGGCATGCTTGCTTCCGGCGGCAATGCCGTTGATGCGGCGGTGGCCGCCGCCTTCGCGCTCGCCGCGGTCGAGCCGTGGATGTGCGGCCTTGGCGGAAGCGGTTATGCGGTGGTGTGGAACGCTGACGATCAGTCCGCCCGCGTGCTGGACTTTCAGGGCGTGCTTCCTGCCGCAATGGACCCAGGGGATTATCCACTCGACCCGGAAGTTCCGGAGAGTATTATGGGATTTCCCGGCGTGATCGACCGCCACAATGTCATCGGTTACGGGTCCATGACCGTACCCGGCGCGGTCAAGGGCTTGTCGCACGCCGTGGAGCGGTTTGGCCGCCTTGGCCTAGATACGGTCCTTGGCCCGGCGATCCAGTTGGCGGAGCGCGGCCTGCCGTGCGACTGGTTCACCACTTTGCAGATCGCACTTTCGGCGGCGGATCTGGCGCGCGATCCGGCGACTGCTGCGATCTATCTGCCAAACGGCGTGCCTGCGGCGCCGGAGCAGTTTCTGCCGCTTGGGCGTCTTGCCGATACTTTGAAGGCGCTTGCCGAAAACGGACCTGACAGCTTCTACCGCGGTTCTATCGGCGAGAGCATCTGCGCGGACTTGAAAAGTGGCGGCAGCCGCATCGATCCCGATGATCTTGCCGCTTACCAGGTTCTTGAACACGCACCCCTGTCGGCCGAACATCGCGGCGCCACGCTGCATACAGCCGGGCCGACCAGCGGAGGCCCGCGTCTTATTGAAACGCTTGAGCATATCACGGCCAATCTCGATCCGGCGCAGGGGATCAGCGCACAAAGCTGGAAGGTCTACGCCGACGGGCTCAACAAGGCCTGGCGAAGCCATAACAGCCGGATCGGCAGGGTGACCGAAGTCGGCGGCTGCACCAGCCATCTTTCCGCTGTCGACAGAGACGGAAATATGGTCGCGTTGACCTATACCCTGCTCAACCGGTTTGGAAGCTGTTCGGTCTTGCCGCAGACCGGCATCCTGATGAACAATTCGGTCTCCTACTTCGATCCGCGTCCCGGTTTTCCCACAACCATGGCCGGCCGTAAGCGCATCAATGCCAGCAATATGTGCCCGACGATCGCGACTCGCGACGGCCAAGCCATCTTCGCCATCGGCGCCTCCGGCGCGAACTACATCATGCCCTGCACGACCCAGATCGCCGCCCTGATGCTGGATTTTGGCCTGAGCCTGGAGGAGGCGTTCAACCACCCCAGAATTGATGCCTCTGACCGCGGCTCAATCAGGGTCGATTCGCGAATGGGCGACGATGTAATTGCCGAACTCTCGCGGTATTTCGAAGTCGAGATTGCCCAACGGCTGGTCTTTCCAAAGCTCTATTCCTGTCCGTCCGGCGTCAGCCGCGATCCCGCGACCGGGATTTCTCATGGCATCAACGATCCCTCGCAGCCGATCGGCGGCGCCGCCATTGCCGCGCCCTTCGTCCTGGATGACGAGGTGATGGGCAACGAGATCCGCCCGTAGGATCAGTAGCCTTGCTCCAGGTCGACGAGGTTGGGCACAGGCTCGCCGCTGATGAAAAGGCGCAAATTAGCGGCAATCGACGCGCCGCCGGCAACAGGATCGATCAGCGAGGCGACATGGGGTGTCACCAGCACGCGCGGATGGTCCCAGAACGGATGCGCAGCCGGCAGCGGTTCTTCGTGAAAGACATCGAGCGTGGCGTATTCAATCCGGCCATCGTCCAGTGCGGCAAGCAGGTCTTCTTCCACAAGGTGTCCGCCTCGGGCCGCATTGATCAGGCAGGCGCCACGCGGCAGCATCGAGAACAGACTGTCGCTCAGAATGCCGCGCGTGGTATCGGTCAGCGGTAACAGGCAGACTAGGATATCGCTGCGCTTGAGAAATGGTTCCAGACCATCGTCACCGACAAAGTTTTTTACCCCCGGAATGTCTTTCGGCCGTCTTGACCAGCCGGCAACGTCAAAGCCGATAACGGCCAGGATTGCCGCCGCGTCGCTGCCAAGATTGCCAAGGCCCATGACCCCGACCCCGCGCTGATAGGCCGGTGGATTGACGGTTTGGCGCCATTCCTTCGAATTCTGAATTTCGTCGATCTCGGGCAGGCGACGATGGTGCCGCAAGACATGCAGGCAAACATATTCGCGCATGCGCTGGGTCAGATCATCGCCGGTCGTGCGGATGATCGGCACATGGCGCGGGCGCTCCGGATCGACGAGAATATGATCGATGCCGGCGCCGACCGAGACGATACATTTCAGATTTGGGAACCGTTTCAGCCCACCCGCCGGCGGCCGCCAGACAACGGCGTATTCGATCTCTTCCAGATTGCCCGGCTCGTCCCAGCGCCGGCATTCGATCTCCGGCAGGAGCGATTGCATATGGTCCAGCCACCATTGCTCTCTGGCGGGCCCGATGCGGATGATCAGGGCCATGGCTCTAGTCCGGTCCGAGAATAAGATTGGGCAGCCACAGGGTCAGCCAGGGCACATAGGTGATCAGCAGCAGAACCGCGATCAGCGGGATATAGAACGGGATGACCGCGATGGTTACCCGTTCAAACGACACGTTGCCCACCTGGGTTACGATGTAGAGGCCGATGCCCATCGGCGGCGTCGCCATGCCGATCAACAGGGCAAATGTAATGATCAGGCCGAAATGAATACGGTCGATGCCGAACTGGTCGACCAGCGGCAACAGCATCGGCACCAGGATCAGTTTCGCCGGAATGCCCTCCACGACAGCTCCGATGGCCAGCAGAAAGACCAGTAGAATCGCAAGGAACACATATCTGTTGTCAGTGGTCAAAAGCACCAGGTTAGCCAGCGCCTGGGGTATCTGCTCGATCGCAAGCAGCCAGCCCATGACCTGCGAATAGCCGATGATGATCATAATGATGGCGGTAATCGTCATTGTCTGGGTCAGAGCATCCCACAGCTTGCGCCAGGTGATGGTGCGATAGACGAGCCCCAGCACGATTGAATATACGCAGGCCAGAACGCCGGCCTCGGTCGCCGTCGTGAAGCCGGTGACGATGGCGCTGAGGATAATCGCCGGCGCCACAAGTGCGGCGACGCCATCGACCATGGCATGGCGCACCTGGCTGAATGTTGCCCGCGGTTCACGCGGAAAATTGCGTCTTTCCGCGATGACGCGGTTGAAGATCATCAGGGCCAGACCGATCACGACGCCGGGAACTATGCCGGCCAGAAATAGCCGGGCGACCGAGGTGTTTGAAAGGAAGGCGTATATGACCAGGCTAATGGAGGGCGGAATGATCGGCCCGATGACCGCCGAGCAAACGGTCAGCGCAGCGGCGAAATCAACCGGATAACCGCGTTCGCGCATTGCCCTGATCTCGACCATGCCCAGACCCGCAATATCGGCGACGGCGGCTCCCGAGACACCGGCGAAAATCATCGATGCCAGCACATTGACCTGGGCCAGGCCGCCGCGGAAATGGCCGACCAGGGTCATCGCGAAATTAAAGATCTTGTCGGTCATGCCGACCGCGTTCATCAAATTGCCGGCCATGATGAAGAATGGCACGGCAATCAGCGAGGGGTTCTCGACGCCTTCGACAACCATCAGCGGCAGGATATAGATTTCGCTGGAAAACCCGGCGACGATCAATGAGAACAGCACCGCGATGCCAATCGCCATGGTGACTGGCACGCGGAAAATCATCAGCCCGATGAAGCCGCCAAACAATACCCAAATCATCGGATCAGGCCGCCCACGCGGCCGGCACCGGGCACGGCATCAGGTCGCTGCATCATCAAAATTGCGTGGCTGATAGGACGGCATTGTTTCGCCGCGCAGCGCGTAGAGCGAATCGACCAGATAGTTGACGAGGATCAGCGTGCAGGTGGCGAACAGCGGCACCGCCAGGGTAAATCTCTCCACCTGGATACCGATGAAATAGACCTGTTCGATGATCCCCGCCTGACGTTCGATGATTTCCGGCCCGTGCCAGACCATTATCGACATCAGCAAAAGTATCAACAGATTAACGAACTGGCGAACGACCATCTGGCCGCGTTTTCCGAGCCGGTCATAAACGAAATCGACGGTGATATCGATACGCCGGCGGTAGACGACATAGAAGCCGAAAAAACTCATCCAGACGAACAGGACCGTGCTCCAGGGAAACACCCATTGCAGCCCGCTGTCCCAGATTGCCCGGCTAGCAATGTTGAGGGTGTTTATCGTCAGCAGGACCGCCAGACAGCCATTTGCGAGCGCCAGAAACAGGCGCTCGCAAAGGCCCAGAAGGCGGTCCACGCCTTCCACAAGTCTCCACACAGTCGCGTCCCGGTCAGCTCTTGTTGGGACGCGAAGCCTCAACCGCATCGAGGAAGCCGGCCGGCAATTCGCCTTTCGACTCGCGCTCGCGGTAGAACTCACTCATCGATTTCTGGAAGTCCGACAGATCGGGCTCTGAATAGGTGACGCCCTTTGCCTTCATCCGGTTAAGCTGGTCGGCCAGTGTCGCGTCCGACAGTTCGACCGAATATTTGCCGCCCGCGTGATAGGCGCGGTTGACCGCGTCCTTCAGATCGTCAGGCAGATCGTTATAGGCCTTGGCGTTCATGATGAAGCCGATGCCCTGCGGATATTCGTTGTGCCGGATGATATGCGGCGCGACTTCATAGAACTTCATGGACTCCACCAGTCCAACCGGCGAATTCACCGCTTCCACGATACCCTGCTTGATCGAGCTGTAGACCTCCGTCCAGCCAAGCGTGCGCACTTCGGCGCCCAGATGTGTCCAGACATCGGCGGCAAGCTGGTTGGGATGCATCCGCAGCTTGACGTTCTGCATTTCCTCCAGCGACGACCACGGCTTTTTCGTCACCATGACCCGATAGGGACCGCGCATATACGCAGCCGGATCGCCCAGGATGGTCACGCCGGCCTTGCCTTCAATGTCGCGGAGCCAACCCTGGAACAGGTCCGACTCCATGAACTTCGCCCAATGATCGCGGCTTTCGAACATGAATGGCGCCGATGAGTATTTTACGTCATCGACCCATTTGGCCAGATAGGCCGAGCCTTCGGGATAAAGATGGACGGTTCCGGCCTGGATCTGTTCCAGAACGGCTTCCGTCTTGCCCAATTGTTCGTTGGGGAAAACCTTGACTTCCATTTTGCCGCCGGAAAATTCCGCAACCTTGTCGGCGAACCGCTGGAACGCCTTGCCTTCGTTGCTGTCGGCCGGCTGCTTGGTGGCCATCCGCCATTCGACATCGGCAGCCTGCGATACCGAAACCATGCCGAAAGCGACCGCCAGTCCAATCGCGGCGATCCGGCAGAGCGAAATAAATTGTTTCATGACGTTTCTCCCCATCAATATTCTGATTACATCCATCGACAATTCAATATGACGCCACGGAACGCCGGCGTAAACATGTTTGCGCACCTGGCGTTTTGCTACAGGCTCAATCCGGTGCGACTCGTAGCGGGATCTCCATTTGAATATTCACGTAATTTCATTGGGTTAGAACGTATTCGCTCGACGATCAGCAATTACGACTGAGAGCTGCGCGACCGCTCCTCACCGTTCCGGGATCGGTGTCTCGCCGGTCAGCGGCTTGCCAGCCTCGCGTTCGACAATGGTTTCCAGGAAGGCGCGATCGGTAATTCCATAGGGCTGTTCCGGCCGTGGAAATGCCGTGGAGAAAGGGATGAAATTCTCCTTGGCAACTTCATAATGCCGAGCCAGTTCGACCAAAGGGTCGCGGTGGTCGTCGACCCGCAGCGAAAGCCTCGGATATGGCTCGTCGCCCTGGATCAGGAGCGCCGCTGATTGCTTGCCACGCTTGTCGCCGCCGGCCGTTTCGCCAGCCGTCATCGCAGCTATCAGGCGCTCGACGATCGGCTGCTTCAGGTCGGCCTCGTAGGCCGCTACGGTCTCGGCGACAACTTCAGGCCCCGCCAGCATGTTTCCGGCGACGGAAACGCCATCCGCGGCAAGTTGGCCACACCAATCGGTGCACGATTCCCCGGTATGTGCAGCCGTCCGCCCGGCCGCGTCTATGAGATGAAGCTGGCGTCGGGCGCGCCCCTTGTCGCCGGCAATCAAGATGTCGCGGACATCGGGCGCGTGCAGGCCTTCGCGCAGAAGTGCCAGGCTACGTGGTCCCAGGACAGGGTTCATCATGGCCTGTGTACAGACCGCGCCAACGCCTCCTTCTGCCCAGGGACACAGAGCACCGACTGCAAAAAAACGCGAAGCAATCGCCAGTCCGAACAAGCCGGTTTCGCGATCCTTGGCGACAATCGACCAGGTCATGGCGTTCCTCCCGGTGCTCCACCGCCCAGGCCTTGGCCATTCACATCCTTGTTGACGCGCGTTTCCGCGGTCTTGAAATGGTTCAGGAAAGCGACGGTGAAATCGACAATATAGTCGGCGATACGCTTGCCGATTTCCGCCGATGAGCGTGTCGGGTCGCCTCCGGCTATGCCGTTTGAGCAACGGTCGGTGATATCGACCGCGAGATTGACGTCGACACTCTGGAATTTCACGGCGTTGAGGCCCGCCGTCGGCAGCCCGATCATCTCTCCCTTGTCCGCCTCCAGATCGATCAGGTCCATGCGCATCAGATCCTCAAACAGGTGCAGATAGACCGATGTCAGGGGATCGCCGCCGTGGCCGAGGGCCTTGGCGCCAAGCCCCGGGTGAAATTCCTCCCACTTTTCCGATGTAATCAGGCGCCAGACATTCAGACACGGAATGAGCACGCCCCATTCCTCCTTGATCTTGCGGATGGTCTGATCGATGAGGGGGTAATTCCCCGAATGGCCGTTGAAGATGACCAGATGGTCCAGATCGTGGGCGAGGAAGTTCTCGCAGATGTCTTCAAGAACCAGGCGGAACGTGTCGGGCCGAAGCGCAATCCCGCCAGGGATGGGACGGAAATAATCGGCATAACCGAACGGGACGGTCGGAGCTGCAATGGCATCGGCTTCGCGGGCAATCCGATCGGCAAGCGCTTCGGTGAGCATCCAGTCTCCCATGGGCGCCATGGGTCCCTGTTCTTCTTGCGAACCGAACGGTAGCAGGATCGTGGGTTTGCCGGCCAACCGGTCCCGGAATTCGACCCAGGTCATGTCTTTCAACAGGTGTTTCTTGTCCGTCATTTCATTCATTCCAGGGTGGCGCCGAACACCATATCCGGTATCCAAAGGCTCAATTGCGGGAATGCCGCGATCAGGAAAACAGCGGCGAATAACGGGATGTAGTAGGGCAGCATGGCTCGAACCATGCTGGAGAACGGAATCTTGGCAATGTCCTGGGCGATGAACAGCAAGACGCCGACCGGCGGCGTGCCACCGCCGATGATCAGGACAAAAAGCATCAGAACGCCGAAATGAACGGGGTCGATGCCGAAACTGACGACGACGGGCACCAGTATGGGGGTCAGAACAATTTCCGCCGATGAGGCTATCATGATCAGTCCCACCAAAAACAGAAGAGCGACCATGACCGCCAGAATCACATGCGGGTTATCGGTAAAGGCGGCAAGGAAGGAGGCGATGTTTTGCGGCACCTGCTCGCGGATCATGATCCAGCTGAACGAAGAGGCGACAGCGATGATGATCAAAACACGGATGCTGCCCCACGAAACCTTCATCAGGGTCGCCCACAGATCCGCCAATCCGACGTTGCGGTACACCACCAGCCCCAGAACGAGGCCATAGAGGATCGCCGCCGCGGCCGCCTCCGTCGGCGTGAACACACCTGACAGAATGCCGCCGACGATGATCACGGGGAACAGGAGAGCGGGCGATCCGTGCCATGTGGCGCGCGCCAATTCCGGCATGCTGGCACGCGGATAACGGGGATAGCCGCGCCGGCGGGCCAAAAACCAGGTGAAGATCATCTGTACGACAATGATGGTTATGCCCGGCAGTATCCCGGCCAGCAGCAGCCGGCCGATGGAAACATCGGCAAGGGCGCCATAGATGACCATGCCGATCGACGGCGGAATGATCGGTCCGACCATCGCCGAGGCCACGGTCACGGCGGCGGAAAAATTGGCGGGGTAACCTTCCTTCTTCATGGCCGGGATAAGCACGGAGCCAAGGGCCGCCGTGTCGGCGGTCGCCGAGCCGGACATGCCGGCGAAAATCATGGACGCAAAGATATTCACCTGTGCGAGGCCGCCATGAATGTGGCCGACAAAGGCGCGCGCCATGGCGACGATTTTGTCTGTCAGCTTGCAGGCATTCATGAGTTCCCCGGCCAGATAGAAAAACGGAATGGCCAGGATCAGGAATGAATCCACGGCTGTGGTCATGCGTTGGGTCATCATGGAAAGCGAAATATCGGCAAACAGCAGATAGGCGATGGATGCCGTCCCCATTGCAAAGACCAGCGGCAACCCCGTCAACAACAGTATCACCAGCAATCCGATTACCATTATTGTCAGCATTGCCGCGGATCCTACATCACGCTGTCGTTGTCAGAATCTGCGGCCATCCACTTGGCGCGTGGCCAGCGAAGCAGAATTCGCAACACGATGAACAGGATCATCAAAGCGCCGCCGATTGTTGCCGGCACGCGGTATGCCGCCTCCGGCAGATCCATGGCGCCGATGGACACGTGCATGGTCAACTCGACGATCGGTATGGAGAACCAGACGAGAATGCCCAAAAACAGAAGTGCGACGGTGCAATTGAAAATCCGCAGAACGCGCCTGGCGCCGCCTGGCAGCCGCACGAATAAAACATCAACACTCAGATGCCGCCCATCCCAGCAAATGACGGCAGCGCCGATGAACGTCATCCACACGACCAGAAGCCTGACAAGTTCCTCGCTCCAGACCAAAGGGCTGTCCAGGACGAAGCGGAAGAAAATCTGGGATATCGTCAGGACGACAATGGTGGCAAATGCTGCGCCGACAATGATACGCAACGGCAGCGCCCAGTCGCGACTGGGCGCTCGTTCAAGGTGAATTTCAGGTGGTGCCGAAATTTGGATCGCCCCCCTCCGCTATGCTACCCAAATGTCTCCGTCATCAGGGTAACCCATGAAAGCTCACAAACAACCGCTGAACGTATTTATCTCTACACCGCTGGAGCAGGTCCATGTCGATCGGATACGCTTGGTCGCGCCGGAACTCGTGACCGTCAACTACAACGCTGCGCTGTTGCCGCCTACGCGTTATACGGCGGACCACAAAGGTTCCGAAACCTTTGCACGCTCGACCGCTCAGGAGGAGCAATGGCGCGCCAGCCTGGCGGTTGCGGATGTCCTGTGGGACTTCCCGCCACTATCGGCGGATGGTTCGGGCGGCTTCATCCTGGCGCCCAACGTCAAATGGGTGCAAACGACGAGTTCAGGGGTCGGGCAACTGGTCAAGACCCTGGGCTTGCAGGACTCCGATTTGCTGATCACCACGGCGCGGGGAATTCACGCCCGGCCCCTTGCCGACTTCGTTTTTCTCGGCCTTCTGAGCTACTTCAAGCAGCGCCGTTACCTGGAACTTGAACAGCGGGTCCATCGTTGGGAACGATATTGCGGTGATGGCCTGACCGGCAAGACGCTTGGCGTTATCGGCACCGGTGGTGTCGGGCGCCAGGTCATGACGGTCGGCCGAGCCTTTGGAATGCAAATCGTTGCCTTGGCCCGGACCGGTTCATCCAAAACCACCGAGGAATTGGGTGCCGATAAAATTTTCCCGCCGTCCAAACTGCATGACATGCTGGCGAGAACCGATGCTTTGGTTCTGAGCGTTCCCCATACGCCCGATACCGAAGGAATGATCGACCGCATGGCAATTGCGGCTCTGAAACCTGGCGCCGTGCTCGTCAATGTTGCGCGTGGCCAGGTCGTTGACGAGGATGCCCTGACCGAAGCCTTGGGCTCGGGGCATATTGCCTTCGCGGCATTGGATGTATTTGCGGTGGAACCCCTGCCTGAGAGCAGTCTCTTGTGGGACATGCCCAATGTTTTGATTAGCCCGCACTCAGCGAGCACGGTGGCAGGGGAGAACAATATGATCGCCGATATCTTCTGCCACAATCTGCGATGTTATGTGGACGGGCGGCTGGACGAGATGAAGAACGTGCTCGACAAGGCCCGCATGTATTGATGACGCGGATCGGCCACGTTGAAATAACGCAGGCTTCGGGACAGTGCTGAGGAGATAATCCGGCAACCCGGCGCCGCGCCCAACGCGGCCGGATGGTCCGTGGCACTTCCAATATTGTCTTGTTCGACCTAAAACGATTGGGTGTTCATCATGGGAGAAGGCAAATGAAGAAGAGGAACGCTTATTACCGCACAGGTCTTGCCATCTCGGCGGCCTTGCTCTTAGGCGCTGTTACCGAGGCTGGCGCGGTCGATGTCCGCTACGGGTTGTGGGCAAAGGAAGGCGAGGCCCAGCACCTGGGCGTCTTGAAGTTCAAGGAAGTCCTGGAGGCGGAATCCGGCGGCCATTTCAACGTGATTGTCTTCCCCGGCAACCAATTGGGGACGCCGCGCGAAATGCATACCCAATTGGCCCTGGACACGACGCAAATCATGGCGAGCGGCGATCCGGGGATCAAGGAGATCGAATATCTGGCGCTGCCTTATCTGATGAAAGGCATCAACAATTACGCCGCGGTCATCAACAGTTCCATTGGCGAGGAATGGAACCAAGAACTTGTGAAGACACGGAAGATGCGCCTGCTCGGTTTCCTGCCGCGCAGTCCGCGCCAGATCAGTTCCAACAAGGTCATCAACAAGATGTCCGATCTGAACGGCTTGAAGCTGCGTGCGCCGCAACGAGACTATTACGTCGAATCCCTGTCCGCACTCGGCGCCAAACCGACACCCATGGCCTTCAAGGAAGTCTACACGGCCCTGCAGACAGGCGTTGTGGACGGTCAGGAAAACCCCATCGAGACCATCTACGCGCAGAAGTTTTATGAAGTGCAGAAGGCCATCGCCATTATCGACTACATCGACAAGCCGGCTTACGTCATGATCGGTGAGCCGTTCTGGAGCACTCTCACCGACGAACAAAAGGCCATGGTCAAGAAAGCGCAAGCCGCGTCGCGGGAAATTGTGCAGGGCATTCTGCCGGACCAGCAGAAAAAGTTCCTGGCCGACATGGTCAAGAGCGGCATTACCGTTACCTACCCAGACAAGGCGGAATTCATTGCCGCGACACAGCCGGTCCGCGACAAGCTCGGCAAGAACCGCTGGGGCGAAGAGACCTACAAGATGATTGTCGAAATCGGCAAAAAAGACATGTAGGCGGTCGTCTCGACCATTTGGGCCCGGCACCTGGCGCCGGGCCCATTCTTTTGATTTTCTCCAATATTGGGTCCTGCGTTGGAAATTGTGGTTCGAACTGATTGAGAGCGTCCGGCTTACTGTGACCCCTGACGAAGGCGGACGTAATTACACGAAGATCAGCGCCAACTTGTTCGGGTGTGCCACCGCGCGCAACAAGGGCACCTGCGAGAACCGTGTCAACGTGATCCACCCGAACTTGGCCGAGGTGTACAGACGGAAGATCGCTGATCTGAACAATGTTTTGCATGACAAGGGCACCGCCCCCGAAGCCTTCGAGCTTATTCGGTCACTTATCGCCGATATCACGCTCACGCCCGAGAATGGGCAGCTTCGAATAGACCTTCGAGGGGAGCTGGCCGGGATCCTAAACCTATGCTCGGAAAGCAAAAAACCCGCCTCTCGGTTGGGAGACGGGCTTGAGCAAATCAAGATGGTTGCGGGGGCAGGATTTGTTGAAGACCCTACAATGCCAGAGTTGAGAAAAGCTGTTTGAAGAGGGTTGCAGGAGAGGGACTTGAACCCCCGACACGCGGATTATGATACCTCATAAAAGCGTTATAATTCAGAGAGTTATCTGGCGCATGCGCCCGTGGCGCGCCCTCGGGAAATTGGAACAATTGCCATTTTCTGCGATTAAATCGCATCAACCGTTGGTAAAAGTTCCGGCGCGCGCTCCAGCCGCACGGCGCAAACCTTGAATTCCGGGATTCCTGCTATCGGGTCGGACGCTGGATTCGTGAGAACGTTGGCCGCCGCCTCCCAGAAGTGGAACGGGATGAAGAGGACACCCGTGTCCACCCTGCTCCCCACCTTGGCGGGAAGGACTATCGAGCCGCGGCGCGAGGTCACCTTGACGCGATCGCCATCCTTCACGCGGGCTTTCTTCGCGTCGGCGCCGTTTACCTCGACGAACGGCCCGGGGACGAGGCCGTTCAGGCCTTTGCTCCGCCGAGTCATCGTCCCCGTGTGGTAGTGCTCCAGCATCCGACCCGTCGTCAGCACTATCGGGAATGACGCGTC
>CAXMRP010000002.1:0-23481 GCA_964196155.1 uncultured Polyangiaceae bacterium | reverse complement strand
CATGCCGGCTTTCGCGCCGCGAGCCTTGGAACAATCGGGCTGGTCGGTCCTGATGGCGAGGCAAAGTCCAGCCTGACCACCCCGGACCCGGTGTCCTTGCACAAAAATCTGGCGCAGATGGCCGATGAAGGCGTGACCCATCTGGCGCTGGAAGCATCGAGCCACGGTCTGGTGCAGCGGCGGCTCGACGGGGTGCGGATATCGGCGGCCGGGTTTACCAACCTGTCGCGGGACCATCTGGATTATCACGGCGATGTCGATGCATACCGCGCCGCCAAGATGCGGCTGTTTTCCGATTTGTTGCCCGATGGCCAGACGATTGTGGTCGATGCCGATGAGGCCGAATCTGCCAATGTCATGGCGATAGCCGAAGCGCGCAATCTTACCTGTCTGACCACTGGCAGGGCCGGGCGGTCGATCCACGTCCACGCGATCACCCGGATGACCGACGGGGTGCGGCTGATCGTCGAAGCCAATACGGAGCGGCGCTATCTCACCTTGCCGCTTGTTGGCAGTTTTCAGATTTCCAATGCGCTGGTGGCTGCCGGCCTTGCGGTTGCGACCGGTGTCGACATGACCCGGGCGCTTGATGCGCTGGAGCACCTGAAAGGCGTGCCGGGGCGGCTGGAGATGGTGGGTGATCATCGCAGCGGCGCACGGATTTTTGTCGATTTTGCCCATACGCCTGAGGCGCTGGCGACGGTGTTGTCGGCGCTTCGCCATCATACCGAAGGCCGGCTGATCGTGGTCTTCGGCGCTGGCGGCGAGCGCGATCAAGGCAAGCGTCCACTGATGGGCGAGGCGGCGCAGGCCCACGCCGATCATGTGATTGTCACCGACGACAATCCGCGCGACGAAACGCCGGCCGATATTCGCGCCGCCGTCATGAAAGGTGCATCGCGGGCCGAGGAAATCCCCGGGCGGCAGCACGCCATTCGCACGGCAATTGCCCAGTTGCGGAGCGGTGACATTTTGCTGATTGCCGGCAAGGGTCACGAGACCGGTCAGGAAATCGGCGGCATTTTGCATCCGTTTTCCGATCAGGACGAGGTGCGCTCGGCGCTGGCGATACTGGAGCGGGCGTCGTGACAGGTTTGTGGACGGTGGATGCTCTGGTTGCCGCGACCGGTGGTCGGCTGCGTGGCCCTGTATCCGGCGGGCACGATATCACCGGCATTGCAATCGATAGCCGGACGATTGGCAAGGGCGAGGCCTTCTTCGCGATCACCGGCGACCGGTTCGACGGCCATGATTTCGTCGAAGCGGCGCTGAATGACGGTGCGGCGCTGGCTGTTGTCTCGGCGGACCGGGCGGCGAATATTTCTGATGATGCCGGGGCGCTGGTCGTGGTCGAGGATGATCCGCTTGATGCGCTCAATCGGTTGGCGGTGGCATCGCGAGCGCGCAGCGCAGCGCAGATTATCGCGGTGACCGGATCGGTCGGCAAAACCGGCACCAAGGAAATGCTGCGCGCGGCCCTGTCGGTGCTCGGGCCAACCCATGCGCCGGTCGGCTCGTTCAACAATCACTGGGGCGTGCCGCTGACGCTGGCCCGGATGCCGGCCGATTGCCGCTTCGGGATATTCGAACTCGGCATGAGCCAGCCGGGCGAAATCTCGCCGTTATCTCTTTTGGTAAAACCGCACATCGCCATCATCACCACGGTGGCGCGGGCGCATATGGAATTTTTCGACGATGTGGCCGGGGTCGCTGCCGCCAAGGCGGAGATTTTCGAGGGGCTGACGGCGGGGGGCACGGCGATCCTCAATCGCGACATTGCCTCGTTCGGCGATTTGCGGGCCGGGGCCGAGGCGGTCGGCGCTGTTGTGCGGACATTTGGCGGCGATGCCGAAGCGGATGTGCGGCTTGAGACCTATCGGCCCGAATCATCCGGCGGGCGGATTGAAGCCATTGCCGACGGGCGCGCCTATCACTACCGGCTTGGCGCGGCCGGCCGGCATATGGCGCAAAATTCGCTGGCGGTGCTTGCTGCCGTGTCAGCGCTGGCGGGCGTGGGCCCGGATGTTGTGGGACATGCGCTGGCGGCGTTGTCGGATTTTTCCGCGCCGGCGGGCCGCGGCGAACAAATCACGCTTTATCGCAAAGACGGTTCGCTGACGCTGATCGATGAAAGCTACAATGCCAATCCCGATTCCATGCTTGCCGCGCTGGCGCTGCTCGGCGAAGCGGTGCCTTCCGGGGAAGGACGGCGAATTGCCGTGCTTGGCGACATGCTGGAACTTGGTGCGGCGGCGGCTGATGCCCATGGCGCGCTTGCCGGGCCGCTGACTGAAGCCGGTGCCGATCTCGTTTTTCTGGCCGGGCCACACATGAAAACCTTGTGGAAAGCCTTGCCGAAGAACAGTCAGGGTGCTTATGCCGACACAGCGGGGGGCCTTGAACCGATTCTTCTGGAAGCGGTAGGGCAGGGCGATGTGGTGATGATCAAGGGTTCGAAGGGGTCCAGGCTTGGCCCGCTGGTGGCTGCGCTGAAGCAGAAATTTGCCGCGTGCCCGGATGTCGGCGCCGTGGCGGAACCGGTCGGAGCGGGCAGATAGCATGTTGCATTTTCTAGGACAGTTCGCCGATCAGGTGCCGGGCTTCAACGTCTTTCGCTACACGACGTTCCGCACAGGCGCGGCGACGATGACGGCTATGCTGTTCGTGTTCCTGTTTGGCCCGCCACTGATCCGGCATATGCGCCAGAAACAGGGCAAGGGGCAGCCGATCCGATCCGACGGGCCGGAAAGCCATTTTCAAAAGGCCGGCACCCCGACGATGGGCGGCTTTATCATCCTCCTCGGCGTCACCGTGTCGGCGCTGTTGTGGGCCAATCTGGGCAGCATCTATGTGTGGTCGGTGCTCGGTATTTCCGTGGCCTTTGGCCTGATCGGTTTTTACGACGACTATCTGAAAGTCACCAGCGCCAGCCATGAAGGCCTGTCCGGCAAGGCGCGGTTGGCGATTGAGGCGATCGTCGCGGCGGCCGGCGTTTATATAATGACGCGGTTCGGCGACAATCCGCTGTCGCCAACGATCACCTTTCCCTTCTTCAAGGATGTGGCGGTCAATCTGGGCATCTTCTTCCTGGTCTTTGCGGCGTTCGTCATTGTTGGCGCCGGCAACGCGGTCAATCTGACCGACGGGCTGGACGGGCTGGCGATCGTGCCGGTGATGATCGCCGCGGCTTCTTTCGCGTTGATCGCCTATGTCACGGGCCACTCGGTCTTTGCGCAATATCTGCAGATTGATTACATCCGCGGTGCATCGGAATTGTCGGTGGTGTGCGGCGCGTTGATTGGTGCCGGCCTCGGATTCCTGTGGTTCAACGCGCCACCGGCGGCGATCTTCATGGGCGATACCGGATCGCTGGCGCTCGGCGGCCTGCTGGGTGCCATCGCAGTCGCCACAAAACATGAAATTGTTCTGGGCATCGTCGGCGGGCTGTTCGTTCTGGAAGCCCTGTCGGTGATTATCCAGGTGGTCTCGTTCAAGCTGACCGGCAAGCGGGTGTTCAAGATGGCGCCCATTCATCATCATTTCGAGCAACTGGGCTGGACTGAACCGCAGGTGGTGATCCGGTTCTGGATCATCGCCGTCGTGCTGGCGCTGGTCGGCCTGTCCACCCTGAAACTGCGCTAGGAGATACACGCCCGGCCATGGCGATTGCCCTTACCCATCTCAGCGGTTCCTCGCTCGGGGTATTTGGCCTTGCCCGCAGCGGTTTGGCGACAATTGCCGCGGCGCTTGCCGGCCGGGCGCAGACGGTGTGGGCGTGGGACGACCGGTCCGAAGCCCGTGATGCCGCCGCTGCCCTGGGCGCAACAATCCTGCCGATCGCCGAGTGGCCCTGGGCCGATGTTCCGACACTGGTGCTGGCGCCGGGAGTGCCGCTCACCCATCCCGAACCGCACGAGATTGTCGGACTGGCCAAGGCGGCTGGAGCGGAAATCATCTGCGATATTGAACTGCTTTATCGCGAACACGGGCCAAATGGTGGGCAGGGGTCAGAACGCGAGCACGGGCGCGCGCGCTTTGTTGGCATCACCGGCACCAACGGCAAATCAACGACCACGGCGCTGGCCGGGCACATTTTGCAGGCCAATGGCTGCGCCGTGCAAGTCGGCGGCAATATCGGCCGCTCGGCACTCGATCTCGACCCGCCAGCTTCCGGTGACGGGGCCGGAATGATTTATATGCTGGAGCTGTCCTCCTATCAGCTCGATCTTGTCGACACGTTCAGCGCCGATATTGCGGTGTGGATCAATCTCAGCGCCGACCATCTCGACCGGCACGGCGGCATGGATGGCTACCGGGACGCCAAGGCGCGGATTTTTCGCAATCAGGATGCTGGCTCGATACGGATCGTTGGCGTTGATGAACCTTCACTGATGCGGCTTGCCGGCGAACTTAGCGCGGATACACCGGCGTTGATCCGGGTTGCCAGCGGAGCCGGTGGCGCAGATGCTTCGACGGATTTTCTGATCGATGAAGCGGGAAATCTGGTTGCGCGCGAGGGACCTGACGTGCCTATTCCACTTGCCGCCCATACCGCGCTGCGCGGCGCACATAATTGGCAGAACGCCGCCTTTGCTTTTCTGATCTGCCGCTCACTGGGTCTGGGCGATGCGGCAATACTGACGGCGATGGCGTTGTTTCCGGGGCTGGATCACCGGATGGAAACCGTCGCCAAAAACCGCCGGGTGCTGTTCGTCAATGATTCCAAGGCGACCAATGCCGAGGCCGCGGCGCGAGCGCTGGCGGCGTTCGAGCCGATCTACTGGATCGCCGGCGGGCAGGCCAAGGCGGACGGCATCGACGGGCTGGCAGAATATTTTCCAAGAATTGCCAAGGCCTATCTGATCGGCGAGGCGGCTGACCGGTTTTCCGCAACGCTTGCTAGACAAGTGCCACACACGATTGCCGGCGATCTGATGAACGCGATCACCCTGGCCGGCACCGATGCGGCGCTCGATCCGGCGCCCGAGCCGGTGGTGTTGCTGTCGCCGGCGGCGGCATCGTTTGACCAGTTTGCCGATTTTGAAGCGCGTGGGCGGGCCTTTGCCGAAGCCGCGCGGGCTTTTTGCCGCGAAAATGACCAGCCGGAGGAACAGGAGATGGCCTCATGATCAGCCGTGCCAAGTCGTCGCGATTTTCCCAATGGTGGTGGACCGTCGACCGCCCGATGATTGCTCTGGCGCTGGTGCTTTTGGCCGGCGGCTTTATCCTGTCGTTTGCGGCCAGTCCGCCGGTCGCCGAACGCCTCGGCCTCGGTTCGTGGCACTTTGTGCTCCGGCACGCGGTATTTGCGCCGGTCGCGGCAGTGCTGATGATTGCGCTTTCTTTCCTGACGCCGCGACAGGTGCGGCGGGTGGCGCTGATCGTGCTTGTTGCCGGGCTGGCGCTGATGATCGCGGTGTTGTTTATCGGCCCCGAAATCAAGGGTTCGCGCCGTTGGCTCTATATCTTCGGGTTTTCGCTGCAACCCTCGGAATTCACCAAGCCGGCCTTCATTATCATCGTCGCTTGGCTGTTCGCCGAGGGCACCCGGCGGGCCGATATTCCCGGCCGGCTGCTGGCTGTTGTGCTTTTGGTGATCGTCACCGCGCTGCTGGTCGCCGAACCGGATCTTGGTCAGACGGCGCTTTATTTCGCCATCTGGGGCGTGCTGTTTTTCCTGGCCGGTGTACCGACATTCATTGTGGCGACGCTGGCCGGACTGTCGGTGGCCGGGCTGGGCCTGGCCTATTCAAGTTTTCCGCATGTGGCGGCGCGTATCGACCGATTTTTGGATCCCACCAGCGGCGACACATTTCAGGTCGACACCGCACTTGAATCATTCCGGCGCGGTGGCTGGTCCGGCGCCGGTCCGGGCGAGGGGGTGGTCAAGCGGATCCTGCCTGATTCCCATACCGATTTTGTCTTTGCGGTGGTGGCGGAAGAATTCGGCGTCATCATGTGTCTGGTGATCGTGGGGTTGTTTTGCGCCCTGGTGATGCGCGGGCTGATGCGCGCCTTCGGACGCTCGAGCTTGTTTGAACGACTGGCTGTCGCCGGGCTGACGACCCAGATCGGCCTGCAGGCCTTCATCAATATGGGCGTCAATTTGCAACTTTTGCCGGCCAAGGGGATGACCTTGCCGTTCATCTCCTATGGCGGGTCGGCGATGATGTCGGGAGCGCTGACCATCGGCTTCCTGCTGGCGCTGTCGCGGCGGGGGGTGGAAGAACGGGTCCGAGTGGTGCCGCGAGCCGCCGCCGATCCGGCTGGCATCTGAATTGCCGGCGCAGACGCAGCCGCGGACGATCCTGCTCACTGCCGGCGGTACCGGCGGGCATCTGTTCCCGGCCCTGGCGCTCAAGGAAGTGCTGGATGGGCGCGGCCACGAGGTGCATGTGGCGACCGATGAACGGGTTGGCCAGTATGTGTCCGGTGTGCGGGCAGACCGGACACATATCGTGCGGTCGGCCAGCCTTTCGGGCGGCAATCCGCTGCGTCTGGCCGGCGGTGTGTTCCGGCTCTTGCAAGGTCTGGTCGAGGCGCGGGAATTGCTGCGCGATATCGTGCCGGATCTGGTGATCGGTTTTGGCGGCTATCCAACCATCCCGCCGGTTTTGGCGGCGCGGCTGATGGGCATATCGGCGCTGGTACATGATCAAAACAGAGTGGCCGGGCGGGCCAACCGCCTGCTGATCCGGTTTGGCGCGGCATCGTCGACGGGATTTGCCGAGACTGGCGGGATTGGCAAGGCCAGGGCGGTGTACCGCGTCGGCAATCCGGTGCGGGCGGCGGTGCGTGATGCCGCTCTGGAACCTTATGGCCAACCGCAACCGGACGGGCCGTTCCGCCTGCTGGTGTTCGGCGGCAGTCAGGGCGCGCGATTTTTCTCGGACATCATTTCAGCGGCCCTGTCGCGGCTTTCGCCGGAAATGCAGCTGCGGATCGTGCTGACGCTGCAATGCCGGGCCGAAGAAATGGACGAGACCCGCGCGACGCTGGCGACATTGGGCATCAATCACGAACTGGCGCCATTTTTCACCGACTTGGCCGAGCGGATCGGATCGGCGCATCTGGTCATCAGCCGGTCCGGTGCATCGACCGTGTCGGAACTGGCGGCGATTGGCCGGCCGGCAATCCTGGTGCCCTATCCTTATGCGCTGGATCATGATCAGGCGGCCAATGCGGCGGCGCTGGAATCGGCCGGCGGGGCGATCGTCATCAGGCAGGCGGACATGGATGCCGACTGGCTTGCCGATCGGCTTGGCGCCTTTCTGGATGATCCGGCCGGTCTTGCCGATATTGCGGCGGCGGCAAAGTCGGTCGGCGAGCCAAATGCCGTTGACAAGATGGCCGATCTGGTAGAGCGCATGGCCGACCCGTCCTTTGTATTGGGCGAGGATGCCGCGCAGGCGCCCGCGGACCGGGAGTAAAGATCAATGCAGATGCACCAGGATATCGGGCCGATCCATTTCATCGGGATCGGCGGGATCGGCATGAGCGGTATTGCCGAGGTGCTGGCCAATCAGGGCTATCAGGTGCAGGGCTCCGATATTGCCGAAAGCCCGAATGTAGCGCGCTTGCGTGACATGGGGATCGTGGTGGCCATCGGCCATGATCCGGCCAATCTCGATCAGGCGGCGGTTGTTGTCGTCTCCTCGGCGGTCAAGCGGGACAACCCGGAACTGGTGGCGGCGCGGGGGCGGGCCATTCCGGTGGTTCGGCGGGCGGAAATGCTGGCCGAACTGATGCGGTTCAAATCGGCCATTGCCATTGGCGGCACCCACGGCAAGACCACCACCACTTCTTTGGTGGCGGCGCTGCTTGACGCCGGCGATCTCGATCCGACGGTAATCAATGGCGGCATCATCAATGCCTATGGCACCAATGCGCGGCTTGGCGGCGGCGACTGGATGGTGGTGGAGGCGGACGAATCCGATGGCACCTTCGTCAAGCTGCCGGCCGATGTGGCGGTGGTCACCAATATCGATCCCGAACATCTGGACCATTACGGATCGTTTGAGGCAGTGCGCGATGCCTTTGCCGCCTTCGTGGAAAATGTGCCGTTTTACGGATTTGCCGTGATGTGTCTGGACGACGCCGATGTGCAGGCGCTGGTCGGATCGGTGACCGACCGGCGCGTCATTACCTATGGCACGACCCCACAGGCCGATGTGCGCTACCGCGATATCAGCTTCAATGCCGGGCGCAGCCGGTTTTCCATTGACCGTGAAGACCGGTTGAGTGGCGAGAGCGAGACCATTGCCGACCTCGACCTGCCGATGCCGGGCGAACACAATATTGCCAATGCGACGGCGGCGATTGCGGTGGCGCGGGCGCTGGGGATCAGCGCCGAGGCGATTCGCGCCGGCCTGTCGCGCTTTGCCGGCGTGAAGCGCCGGTTCACCCATTGCGGCCAGTGGAACGGCGCCGACATTTATGACGACTATGGCCATCACCCGGTGGAAATTTCGGCCGTGCTCAAGGCGGCGCGGGCCGCGGTGCAGACCGATGATGGCGGCGAGGGTGGCGAGGAAACAGGCGGGCGGGTGATCGCCGTGGTACAGCCGCACCGCTATTCGCGGCTGCATGATTTGTTCGCCGACTTTTGCACCTGTTTCAACGATGCCGATATCGTGCTGGTCACCGATGTCTATGAGGCCGGCGAGACGCCCATCGAAGGCGCGGATCGGGACGGGCTGGTTGAGGGATTGCGGGCCAGCGGCCATCGGGATGCCCGGCCGCTTGAAGGGCCGGAGGTTCTGGCGCAGGTGATCGCGGAGATCGCAGCACCCGGTGACATGGTGCTGTGCCTGGGGGCGGGCTCAATCACCCATTGGGCGAATGCCCTTCCCGACGAACTGGCGGCGCTTGAAGCTGCCAACCCGGCACAATAGGCGCGGCCATCATGGGCGAGCAATCCTTGCTGGCGGCACTGGGTGAGACGCTCTCTGGCTTTCGTGGCAGGCTGCAGGAACAAGCGCCACTGGCGCCGGTGGTGTGGTTCCGGGCGGGCGGTCCGGCTGATCTGTTGGCGATGCCGGCCGACGCCGATGATCTTGCGATGCTGATGGCGGCCTTGCCGGACGATATCCCGGTCACGGTGATCGGGTTAGGTTCCAATCTTCTGGTGCGCGATGGCGGTATTGAAGGCGTTGTTATTCGCCTTTCAGCACGGGGCTTTGGCGCGGTGCAGGTGGAGCCAGGCAACCGTATCCGGGTCGGCGCGGCGCTGGCCGACCGGCGGCTGGCCGCTGCGGCGCTGGAGGCCGGGCTGGGTGGCTTTGCTTTTTATCATGGCATCCCCGGTGGGCTGGGCGGCGCGCTGCGGATGAACGCCGGGGCCAATGGTGTTGAGACCTGCGACCGGTTGGTCGAGGCGACCGTGATCGACAGGCAGGGCAAGCGCCATGTGCTGTCGAACGCCGATATGGGATACGCCTACCGGCATTCTTCCGCGCCCGACGATCTGATCTTTGTCGAAGCGGTCTATGAGGGCGTGCCGGCCGACCAAGAGGCGATTCGGGTCGAAATGGACGCGGTGCAGAGCCATCGCGAGAGCGCACAGCCGATCAAGAGCCGGACCGGCGGATCGACTTTTAAAAACCCAATTGGTAAAAACCCCGATGGTGGCAAGGCCTGGCAACTGATTGATGAGGCCGGATGCCGGGGCCTGATGGTTGGCGCGGCGCAGGTCTCTGAAATGCACTGCAACTTCCTGATCAATACCGGCGGGGCGAGCGGCCATGATCTGGAAACCCTTGGCGAAACCGTGCGGGCGCGGGTGTTTGCCAACTCTGGTGTGCGGCTGGACTGGGAAATCCGCCGGTTCGGGCGATTTGGGGCAACCGGCACCGTGGCGCCGTTTTTAGGCCAGGGATAGAGCGTTTCGGCCAGCCGGGCCTGGTGCGTGTGTCATGTTGAGGCACCGTTCGCACCGGTATTCGCAACCCGCTGCAACTTCTGATTAATCTCGGTTAACATTTGTTTACCATTTGCCCTGCAATAGTGCCGGCAGGGGCGCGTGATTCGCGGGATGGTCGGTTATGGCGAAAGCCAGGCATGTTGCCGTATTGATGGGAGGCTGGTCCGCAGAGCGGCCAGTCAGCCTCAGCTCGGGCGCGGAATGCGCCGACGGGCTGGAGGCTGCCGGATATACGGTGACCCGTGTTGACGTTCAGCGCGACATTGCCAGCGTCCTTACCGACCTGAAACCGGATGTGGCCTTTAACGCGCTGCACGGGCCGGACGGCGAAGACGGCACGATCCAGGGCCTGCTGGAAGTGCTGCAAATTCCCTACACCCACTCCGGCGTTCTGGCCTCGGCGCTGGCGATGAACAAGGAACAGGCCAAGATTATCGCCGTTGCTGCCGATATTCCCGTTGCCGAGCACCGGATCGTGTCGCCCGAAGAGGCGGCCAGGGCCCATGTGCTGCCGCCGCCTTATGTGATCAAGCCGATTGCCGAGGGTTCCTCGTTTGGTGTGATGATCGTCAAGGAGGGGCAGGCCCATCCGCCCCAGTCCCTGACACGCGACGACTGGACGTTTGGCGACCGGTTGATGGTGGAAAAATATGTCCCGGGACGGGAATTGACCTGTGCCGTATTGGGATCGCCCGGCGAGGAGGAAGCGTTGGGGGTCACCGAAATCGTGCCGATAGGGCTGGAATTCTACGATTTCGACGCAAAATACGCAGAAGGTGGCTCAAAACACATTTTGCCGGCGCCGCTTAAACCATTTGTTTACCAAAACATTCGCAATCTGGCTTTGCAGGCGCATCGAGTCATCGGCTGTCGTGGCGTATCGCGCTCCGACTTCCGGTACGACGACACCGGCGATGGCACTCTCGTCTGGCTGGAGGTCAATACCCAGCCGGGCATGACGCAAACATCGCTTGTGCCGGAACTTGCTGCCCATGCGGGGACGAGTTTTGTCGAATTGATGATCTGGATGGTGGAGGACGCAACGTGCGGGCGGTGAGCGGACAGGCAAAAGAGTGGCAGCGCATGCTGGCCGCGCGGCTGGCTGCGATCCTGCGCGCGGTGGTGCGTTTTCCCGACGCCCTGCTCGGTCTTCTGCCCTTGCGCTTTCGCCGTGCCGCCGACAAGCTGGAACATCAGCGCGGCATGCGGGCCGGCCACCTGGCCGCCGGCGGATTTTTAGTTGCCGCGGTTGTCTATGGGCTGATCGGTGGCGGGCATCTGGTGCGGTTTGCCGAGGCGGTGCTGGTCGGCAGCGGTTTCCAGATCGCGCAAATCGAAATTACCGGCCATGGCGAGACGCCGGAACTGGCGGTGCTGGAGCAGCTTGATCTGGATACGGATCAGTCGCTGGTGACGCTGAGCGTCCGCAAGGCCCAGGCGCGGATTTCCGAACTGCCCTGGGTGGGGCACGCATCGGTGCGCAAATCCTATCCCGATATGCTTCATGTTATAGTCGAAGAACGCATTCCTTATGCTTTGTGGCAAAACAATAATCATATTTATCTAGTCGATCAGTCCGGCGGCCCGATTGTGACGTTCGATGATTCCCGGTTTGGCAATTTGCCGCTGGTAGTCGGTGCGGGCGCCAATGTCGCCGCTGGTGAATTCTTGGCGCAGGTTCAGGCCCATGACCGGCTGGCGCGGGGAATGCAGGCCGGGGTGTTCGTGGCCGAACGCCGCTGGAACCTGATGATGGAAAACGGCATCACGGTTCAACTGCCCGAAATCGGGGTTGCCGAGGCACTGGAACAGCTTGCGGTTCTGGACGCGGTCGATGGCCTGCTGTCGCGGGATGTCACACTGGTTGATCTGCGGCTTGCCGACCGGATCACGGTGCGCCTGCCTGACGATACCGCTGAAACCCGCAAAGTGCGCAATGCGGCGGAGTTGAAGCGGCTAAAGAAGAAGGGGGCGCGGACATGAGCGGTCTCTTCGGTGGTGATGTGAGCGGTGTGTCGCGGCTGAAGCCGCTGACCGGCCGGCGGTCGAGCGAGATTTCGGCCCTCGACATCGGTTCATCCAAAATCGCCTGCCTGATCGCGCGGCTGCGGCCGGCCGAAGGCACGGTGCTGGGCAACCGGACCCATGCCATTGAAGTAATCGGTTACGGCTGCACAAGGTCGCGGGGCATCAAGTCCGGCTTCGTTGTCGATCTGGATGAAGCCGAAAAGGCGATCCGGCTGGCAGTCGATGCGGCCGAGCGGATGGCGGAAATGACGGTCGGAAGCCTGATCGTCAACACAACATGCGGGCGGCCTTCCTCCGAGGCATTTACCGCGCAGGTCGATATCGGCCACCGCGCAGTGACCCGTTCTGATATTCACAAGATTCTTGGCGCCGGTGGTTTTGAATCATCCCGCGGCGGCCGGGTTGTCGTTCATGCGTTGCCGACCGGCTATCGGCTCGACGGTCAAAGCGGTATTGCCGACCCGGACGGGATGATTGGCTCCGAGCTTGGTCTTGATCTGCATGTGGTCAGCGCCGATGACGCGCCGATGCGCAATCTGGAACTGGCGGTCAATCGCTGCCACCTGGAACTGGAAACCATCGTTGCCGCGCCCTACGCGTCGGCCCTGTCGACGATGGTCGATGACGAGGCTGATCTGGGCGTTGCCTGCATCGATATTGGCGGTGGAACGACCAGCCTTGCGATCTTCCAGGATGATACATTCGTGCACGCAGATGTGGCGCCGGTCGGAGGCAATCACATCACTTTGGATATTGCCCATGGTCTGTCGACCGGGCTTGCCGATGCGGAGCTGTTGAAAGTACGCCACGGTTCGGCACTGGCCACCGCTTCGGACGATCACGATATCGTTGCCGTTCCGGCGATGGGCGAAGTTGATGATGCGGGCAGTGACGAGCCTGCAAACATGGTGCCGCGATCGGTGCTGACGCGAATTGTGCGGCCCCGGGCTGAAGAAATTCTGGAAATCGCCAGCGACCGGCTGAAGGCATCGGGCCTGGCCGGCACGATCGGCGGGCGCATAATTCTGACCGGCGGTAGCAGCCAGTTGACGGGCTTGTCGGAAGTTGCGCGGCGGATGTTCGGCAAGGGCGTTCGCACCGGCCGGCCGCTTGGCATTCAAGGCTTGCCGCAGAGCGCGCGCGGGCCGGCATTTTCGGCAATTGCCGGCGTGATGATTTATCCGCAAGTGGCGGGAATTGAACAATTTCAGGCGCGCTCGCCGGCGCGCCTCCAGTTGACAGGTACCGACGGCTATGTCGCCCGCGTTGGGCGGTGGTTCCGGGAGAGCTTCTGATGGGGAAGTGGACAAAACACGCGGGCATGGCTCCGCACAATCGGCGGAAAAGGATGAAATCATGAGCATAAATCTGCAAATGCCCGATATCCGGGAACTCAAGCCCAGGATCACCGTTTTCGGTGTCGGGGGTGCTGGCTGCAACGCCGTCAACAACATGATCGAGGCCGGCCTGGAAGGGGTCGATTTCGTGGTCGCCAATACCGATGCGCAGGCGCTGACGATGTCGAAGGCCGAACGGCTGGTGCAGATGGGCGTCGCCGTGACTGAAGGGTTGGGCGCTGGATCGCAGCCGGAAATCGGACGCGCGGCGGCGGAAGAAACGCTCGACGAGATCACCGATTATCTCAGCGGTTCGCACATGGTGTTCATTACGGCCGGCATGGGCGGCGGCACCGGCACCGGCGCGGCGCCGGTCGTGGCGCAGGCGGCACGGGAAGCCGGCATCCTGACGGTCGGTGTGGTCACTAAGCCGTTCCAGTTTGAAGGCCAGCGCCGGATGCGCATTGCCGAGGGCGGCATTGAAGACCTGCAAAAATATGTCGACACGCTGATTGTGATCCCGAACCAGAATCTGTTCCGCATCGCCAACGAGAAAACCACCTTCGCCGACGCCTTCGCCATGGCCGATGAGGTGCTTTACTCCGGTGTTGCCTGCATTACCGACCTGATGGTCAAGGACGGACTGATCAATCTTGATTTTGCCGATGTGCGCTCGGTTATGCGCGAAATGGGCAAGGCGATGATGGGTACCGGCGAGGCCAGCGGCGACAAGCGCGCGGTGGAAGCGGCTGAAGCGGCGATCTCCAATCCGCTGCTGGACGAAGTGTCGATGCGCGGGGCGCGGGGTCTGTTGATCTCGGTCACCGGCGGTCATGACATGACGCTGTTTGAAGTGGATGAGGCGGCCAGCCGCGTGCGCGAAGAAGTCGACGACGATGCCAGCATCATCTTCGGCGCGACATTCGATGAAAAACTCGATGGCACGATCCGGGTGTCGGTGGTTTCGACTGGCATCGATCCGATCGAATCTTCCGAAAGTGGCCACTCCGACGAACGCATGGCCGAGTTGACCCGGCGCTTGCGCACTGTGGGCACCACTGCTGCCGCGCCGGTGCGTGTTGCGACACCTGCCAGCACGCCGGCGGCCGCGACCGCATCGGCGCCAGCCGTAACACCGGCACCTGTTGCCGCAACGGCATCTTCTGCTTCTGACGATCTGGAGCGGGAACTGCAGATACCGCAGCTTGCCGACGCCAAGGTTGCCGCGCCGCAAACGGCGGCAGAGCGGGCCGCCATCCGCGTCCGCGAGGAACAGCCCGCTGAAACCGCCATGCCGGACATTCGGCTGGAGCGCTACAAGCCGGACCCGTCGCTGGTTGCTGCCCGGTCCGCCGATCTCGACGTACCGGTCGCGCCACCGGCTGCAAGTCAGCCTCAAAACTTTGTGCCGCCGCGACCGCAACAGGTGGAAGAGCGGGCACCGCGGATGCCGCAGGTTGAAGATTTCCCGGCTGTTGCCCAGCGCCAGTTGCGCGGCGGGCAGAAGGCTGACGAGGCGCGCAAGCCGCGTGGCCTGCTGGCTCGCCTCGCCCAGAATCTGGCGCACCGGGAAAGCAGCAGTCCGGCTCCGGCACAAGTTGCCCGCGAACCGCAATTGAATGCGGCGCACAGCCAACAGCAAAACCGGCCCGCAGCACAACGCCCGGCGCCGGCCCATGCTGCCCATTCGGCACCAGCAGCATCGGTACAGCAAGCGCCGGCACAGCAAGCGCCGATGGCCCGAAATGCCGCGGAACCGGCGGCAAAAAAGGCGATGTCGGAATTTGCCAAGCCGCAACCGCGCCGCATGGGTGAAGCCCCGCCAGCGTCCGGTAATCTGGACCAGGGTGGCCGGCCGGCGCCGCAGCCCATACAGCGTGATGACGAACTGGAAATTCCGGCCTTCCTGCGGCGCTCGGCAAGTTAGGCGAACCGCCAGCGAATACCCCGCCCGGTTGCCGATACGCCGGGCGGGTCTCAGCCTGAAACCTGCCATAATTGCAAACTTGCTGCCTGTCGCGGCACTGTCTGACTTTGTCTGGACAAGTTTTTCCGGGCCTGGACAAGTTATTCCGGCAACCCCTTGCGCCGTCACATCAATCGGTTGCCCAACCGGCCCTGACCGTAACAAACGGTAAGAAACCTTGATTGGCCGGAATCCCGCCTCGCTTGTAGATTGATGGCGAGATTAGGGCGCAGATTCGTCAGTTAATCCATCGGGTTGGCCGTGTCTTTGATTTAGCGGCCAGTTTGTCAGCTTCCGGGTTAGCCGGAGCCGGCAATGGATGACGGATCGCAGGCAATTGTTTGGGCAGGTATCGGGGCGATTTCGGGGCATGGGTTTGGCATCTTCAATTTCCGGCAAACGTGGCACGGCAGCATTGCCTGACATGGTCACGCAGACGACCCTTGCCGACCGTATCGATTTTTCAGGCATCGGAATTCATTCAGGAAAACCGGTAGCGCTGTCGATCAGCCCCGGCGATCCGGATAGCGGATATCTGTTTGTACGCAGTGGCGATGGTGTCGATGACGTTGAAATCCGTATCGGGCCGAATGCGCTGGCGGGCACGAATTTGTGCACAATGATTGGCGATGGAAACGGGACGCAGATTTCGACTGTCGAACATGTCCTGTCGGCCTTGTCCGGGCTGGGCGTCGACAATGCGCTGATCGAGGTCGACGGGCCGGAAGTGCCGGTCATGGATGGCAGCGCGGAAGCCTTTGTCGATAGTATCGAACAGGTGGGCCTTCGTACCCAGTCGGCATCGCGCCAATATATTCGCGTCACCAAACCGATCCGCATCCAGCGCGATGACTGCTTTGCCGAATTTCATCCCCATGATGGCCGCCGCTTCGAGATTGCCATTGAATATGACTGCGATGTGATCGGCCAACAGGACATTGCCGTCGATCTGGATGCGGCGACCTACCGGTCCGACATCTGCCGGGCGCGCACCTATGGTCACATGCGCGATGTCGAAAAACTGTGGGCGGCGGGTCAGGCGCTCGGCGCCTCGCTCGACAATTCCGTGGTTGTTGGTGACAGCGAGGTTGTGAACACCGGCGGTTTGCGGTTCGCCAATGAATTTGTGCGCCACAAGCTTCTGGACGCTATCGGTGACCTGGCGCTCGCCGGAATGCCGATTTTGGGACTTTACCGGTCCCACAAGGGCGGCCACCGGTTGAATGCGGATGCGGTGAGGGCGCTTATGGCCGATCGCGATGCCTACGAGATTGTGACCGGCGAGGCGATGACGCAGAAGCGACCTGCCACGGCAGGGGATAGCCACGGCGAACTGGCGCTGGAACTTGCCGCGCCGACATTTGCCCCGGAACGATCCTGAAAATAGCGCGAACCTGATAACCGGGCGATTTTTTGCAACCGCGCGCGCTGGTGTTTGGGCGGCTTGAAAATGGTCCGCTGGTGCTGGCGGCACCGGAAATGCCCGATTTAACTTAACCCCTATTTGTCGATGACCGTGTGACGGCTTCGTGCATTGATCTGATTTCCTGTGCCACAGCTGTGCCATGATTGCATGGTGAACCGTTTTGATCGTCTGCACGGCTTGGAACCGTCAGCATGGTGCGGTATCAAGGCCGGCAATTGTGGCGGCCAGAATTTGGCTATCGGCAGAGAAGATTGCTGGCGGCCGATTTGGCGCTGGTAAGGCACTCGGGATCTTGGCATTGGATGACATGATGATACGTGGCTGGATGGATCGCCAATTTATCGCGGGCGCAGGACAGGCAATGGCGGCTGTGCGGTTTGCCGGTGTCGTGGCCTTGTCGCTGACACTGGCCGGTTGCCAGTTGTTCAACAAGGCGGAAGACCTGGACGCCTATGTTGAGGCCGAACCGCCAGACCATCTTTACAATCAAGGCCTTGCGGCACTGCGCGCCGGTGATTCGTCATCGGCCAAGGATAAATTCGAGACCATCGACAAGGAACATCCTTATTCCGATTATGCCCGTCGCTCGCTGATCATGTCGGCGTTCATCAGCTATCGGCAAGGCGATTTCCCCGGCACGATCACCAATGCGCGCCGTTATGTGAGCCTGTTTCCGGCCAGTGAAGACGCCGCCTATGCCTATTATCTGATCGGCGAGTCCTATTTCCGGCAGATCGCCGATGTAACCCGGGATCAGGAAGAATCGCGTAAAGCCATCAATGCGATGAGCGAGATTCTCCGCAAATATCCCGAATCCGAGTATGCCGACGACGCGCGCCGTAAAATTCGCATTGCCTATGACCAGATTGCCGGCAAGGAAATGCAGATTGGCCGCTACTATCAGGAACGCGGAGAATATCTGGCCTCGATCAACCGCTTCAAGGTTGTGGTCAGCGATTATCAGAAAACCCGCCATGTGGAAGAAGCCCTGCACCGGTTGACAGAATCATACCTGGCGCTCGGTATCGTGCCCGAAGCGCAAACTGCGGCGGCCGTTCTGGGGCACAATTTCCCCGACAGCGAATGGTACAAGGATTCCTATGCATTGCTTGAGGGCGGCGGGGTGCGGCCTGAAGAAAATAGCGGTTCATGGATCTCGCGCGCCTTTCGCCGTGGTGGCAACGCCTGATACATTCCGTCAGCGATGCTGACTCACCTGACCATTGACGACATTGTTCTGATCGAGCGCCTGGAGATTGATTTCCCGGCGGGGCTGACTGTGCTGACCGGGGAAACCGGGGCCGGTAAGTCGATCTTGATGGATTCGCTGGCGCTGGCGCTGGGCGCGCGCGGTGATGCCAGCCTTGTGCGGCAGGGCGCCCGGCAGGGCCAGGTGAGTGCCGTGTTCGATCTCGCCGATGGCCATCCGGTCCACGATCTTTTGCGCGACAACGGCATGGATGCCGGTGACGGGCTGATATTGCGGCGGGTGCAAAGCGGCGATGGCAAGACCCGGGCCTTTGTCAACGACCAGCCTTGCAGTGCCGGGTTGCTGCGCACATTAGGCGCGGCGCTGGTGGAAATTCACGGCCAGCATGATGACCGGGCGCTGATTGATCCCGATAGCCATCGCCGGCTTCTGGACGCATTCGGGGGGCTGGAACCGGATGCCGACGAAGTTGCCCGGTGCAGCGCGGCACTGAAAGCGGCGCGGGGGCAGGCTGGCGAACTCTCCGCCCGGATTATCGAAGCCGAACGCGAGCGGGAATTTTTGCAATCGGCGGTGAGCGAACTGGAAACCCTTAGCGCCGAGCCCGGCGAGGAAACCGAACTTGCCGAGCGCCGGCAACAGCTGATGGGCGCGGAGAAAATTTCCGGCGATCTCGATGAGGCCCATGAGCTGATCGGCGGCGGGGTGTCGCCGGTTCCTGACCTGGCGGGTCTGTTGCGGCGACTGGAACGCAAATCAGCCGAAACACCCGGCATTCTGGATGACACGGTTGCGGCGCTGTCAGGCGCACTCGACCGGCTGGAGGAAGCGCGCGGCGCGCTGGATGCGGCGATCCGGATCGCCGATTTCGATCCGCTGGAGCTTGAGCAGACCGAGGAGCGGCTGTTTGCGCTGCGTGGCGCGGCGCGCAAGTATCGGACGGTGCCCGATGAACTGCCAGCGGTCGCTGTTGATTTTACCAACCGGCTGGCGGCACTCGACACGGGACAGTCGCAGCTTGCGGATCTGGAAAAGGCGGTGACTGAGGCGCAGGAGCGTTACAGGCAGCTGGCGCTGGCGCTGTCCGGCAAGCGCCAGCATGCGGCCGGTGAACTGGCGTTGGCCGTCAATGGGGAGTTGCCGGCGCTGAAACTGAATGCGGCGGAATTTCTCGTTGAATGCTCACAAAATGAATCAACTGAATCCCCTGATGGCATTGATATCATTCAATTTCATGTGCGCACCAATCCGGGCACGGCGGCCGGGCCGATGCTGAAAGTGGCGTCCGGCGGCGAGTTGTCGCGCTTCCTTCTGGCGCTGAAGGTGGCGCTGGCGGACCGGGGGTCGGCGCCGACACTGGTGTTCGACGAGATCGATTCTGGCGTTGGTGGCGCGGTCGCGGCGGCGATCGGCCGGCGGCTCGGCCGGTTGGCCGGAGCGGTGCAGGTTTTATCGGTCACCCATGCGCCACAGGTGGCAGCGCGGGCCGGTGCACATATGCTGATTTCCAAGGCGAGCGCCGATAATGATGCGGTCGTCACCGGTGTCGCGCATCTGGATGAAGATGGCCGGCGCGAGGAAATTGCCCGGATGCTGGCTGGTGAGACCATCACCGATGAAGCGCGGGCGGCGGCGGCCAAGCTTTTGGCTCTTGAAGGGGACGAGACGGCGGGGAAAGGCCAAAACGGCAGCCGTTCTGGCCCGAAATCAGGTGGCAAGAAAAGGCATGTGGCGTGAGCGGGGTAGCCAAACCGGTCGGCGATCTGACTGAGGTAGAGGCGGCAGCGGAACTTGCCCGGCTTGCGGAGGAAATTGCCGCTCATGACAAGCGCTATCACGGCGAAGACGCGCCGACGATTTCGGATGCGGACTATGATGCGCTTCGCCAACGAAATGCCGAAATCGAGGCGCGGTTTCCCGATCTGAAGCGGGCGGATTCGCCGTCCTTGCGGGTTGGCGCCAAGCCAGCGGGGCGATTTCCCGAAGTGCGCCATGCGGTGCCAATGCTGTCGCTGGAAAATGCCTTTTCCGACGCCGATGTGGCTGATTTCGTCGCGCAAATGCAGCGGTTTCTTGGGCTATCTGCCGATGAGCCGATTGTGCTGACGGCCGAGCCGAAAATCGATGGTCTGTCGATGTCGCTTCGCTATGAGGACCGCAAGCTGGTGCTGGGCGCGACCCGTGGCGACGGGGTGAGCGGCGAGAATGTGACGCCGAATGTGCGCACGATTGCGGACATTCCCGATATTCTTCCCAAAAGTGCCCCAGATATCGTGGAGGTACGCGGCGAGGTTTATCTCGGCCACACTGCCTTTGCCGAACTGAACAAGGTGCAGGAGGCGGCGGGCAAGCCGCTCTACGTCAATCCGCGCAACACGGCGGCCGGGTCGTTGCGCCAGAAAGACCCGGCGGCGACAGCAGCGCGGCCCTTGCGCTTTTTCGCCTATGCCTGGGGCGAAATGAGCGCCATGCCGGCTGACACCCAGATGGGCATGGTGGAAACGTTCTCGGCCTGGGGCCTGCCGGTCAATCCGCTGATGAAACGCTGTGAAAGCGTTGATGAGGCGCTCAATGTCTATCGCGCGATTGGCGATCAACGGGCGACGCTCGATTATGATATCGATGGGGTTGTCTACAAGGCTGACAATCTTGCGCTGCAAAATCGCCTGGGCTTGCGCTCGCGCTCGCCGCGCTGGGCGATCGCCCATAAATTTCCCGCCGAAAAAGCCACGACCGTTGTCGAAGGCATCGATATTCAGGTTGGCCGCACCGGGGCACTGACGCCGGTGGCGCGGCTTAAACCAGTGACAGTTGGCGGCGTGGTGGTGACCAATGCGACGCTGCACAATGAGGATTTCATCAAGGGCCTTGGTCGCGACGGCCAGCTTTTGCGCGAGGATGGTGGCGAGCCGGTCGACATTCGGGTCGGCGATACGGTGACGATCCAGCGGGCCGGTGATGTCATTCCGCAGGTTCTGAGCGTCGATATTGGCAAGCGGCCAAAGGATGCGAAGCGCTTTGTCTTTCCGACGAAATGCCCCGAATGCGACAGCGATGCGGTGCGCGAACATGACGAGAAGACTGGCCGGATCGATGCGGTGCGGCGCTGCACCGGCGGGCTGATCTGCCCGGCGCAGGCGGTGGAGCGGCTGAAGCATTTCGTCTCGCGCAATGCCTTCGATATTGATGGGTTCGGCGCCAAGCAGGCCGAAGCGTTCTGGCGCGAGGGTCTGATTGCCCATCCGTCCGATATTTTCCGGCTGGAAGAGCGGGACAGTCAGGCTGAAGTCAAAATGCAGGAGCGTGAGGGCTGGGGCGAACAAAGCGCCGGCAATCTGTTCGCCGCGATCCGTGCCCGGCGGTCGATTGAACTCTACCGGTTCATTCTGGCGCTTGGTATCCGCCATGTCGGTGAGGGGACCGCCAAAATGCTGGCCCGGCACTATGGCCGCTTTGGCGGGTTTGCGGCGGCGGCGGAGGAGGCGGGGCATCCGGACACGGAAACCGGCGAGGCGGCGCTGGCCGAGCTTGGCGGGATCGACGGCGTCGGCCCGATTGTCGTTGAGGCGATCGTGCAATTCTTTGCCGAAGGCCACAACCGCGATGAAATCACCCAACTTCTTGGCAGCATCACAGCGCAGGATGCGGAACAGGCCGCTGGCGATTCCCCGGTTGCCGGGCAGACGATTGTTTTTACTGGTTCGCTGGAACAGATGACCCGGGACGAGGCCAAGGCGATGGCCGAACAGTTGGGCGCAAAGGTATCGGGATCGGTGTCTAAAAAGACTGATCTCGTGGTGGCGGGACCGGGTGCCGGCTCGAAACTGAAAAAGGCCAGCGATCTTGGCGTCGAGGTCATCGACGAAGCCGGCTGGTTCGAGCGCATCGGGGCGACAACCTAGAGGGTAATCCCTCGCCAATTCCGGGCGGCGTTGGTGTTTTCATACTCGTCTGGCGAATATTTCACTGCTGGCGCAGACAGGTCAACAATCCTGTCCTATAAGCGAACAATGCAAGTCACCGCGACCGACACGCCTGAGGAGAATGCCACCGGTACCGGCTGGTCCGGCTTTCGGCGCGGCGTGCGCGACATCATGCCGGTGATGATCGGTGTTGTGCCGTTTGGCCTGACCTATGCGGTGCTGGCCGCCGAAAAGGGCCTGTCGTTTAACCAGATCATGCTGAAAAGCGCGCTGATGTTTGCTGGCGCGTCGCAGTTTGTGGCGCTGGAATTGTGGTCCTTTCCGCCGCCGTTCTGGCCGATCCTGCTGGCGGTGCTGGCGGTCAATTTCCGGCATGTTCTCTATAGCGCCACTATGGGCCGCAAGATGCGACACTGGCCAGCGGCAGGACGGCTGTTCGGCTTCTTCTTCTTGGTCGACCCCAACTATGCGTTCGTCGAACTGAAAGCGGGAAAGAAGTTGTCGGCGGGCTATTATTTTGGCCTGTCGCTGCCGATGTATTCCGGTTGGCTGGTGATCACCGCCATCGGCGCGATTTTCGGCGAGCAGATCGGCGACACGCGGGTCTATGCGCTGGATTTCGTTTTCGCCGCCTATTTCACCTACATCATTTTGGGCTTTCGCAACCGGCCCAATGCCTACCCGGTGGTGATTGCCAGCGCCGTCGGCGGGCTGGCCGCATATTTCCTGATCGGACCGCCCTGGCATATCGCGATTGGCGCATCGGCGGGCATCGTGACGGCGGCGGCGCTGGCCAGGGGGCCAACCGCAGACAGCGAGGCAGCGACATGAGCGACAGCGCGCAAGCCTATCTTCTGATTGTCGCGCTGGGACTGGCGACCTATGCCACCCGCATTGGCGGCGATCTCATCCTGTCGCGGTTCGGCAAGCTCAATCCCCGGGTTGAGGCGGCGCTGGATTCCATCCCGATTGCGGTGATGACGGCGCTGCTGGCGCCAATCGCGCTGGCCAGCGGTGTTGCCAATGTGGTTGGCGTCATCGTCGCCGGGCTGATTTCGCTGAAATTCCCGATGCACTACGCGCTGATCGGGTCGGTGCCGGTGGTGGCGGCGTTGCGGGCCTTCGGGTTTTAGAGCGTATTTCGTGAATCCTGATTCACTCAATTCGCTCCAATTTTTGTTATTTCGCGCATTTTTATCGAAAAACCGGATCCCACTTTTTCGAATGCGCTCTTGGAGTCAATTGGCAAACGGCCGGCAGGCAGCGGCAAGCCAGGCCCGTTCCTCGGCGCTCAGGTCCGGCCAGCCTGAATGGGTCGCATAAACCCGCGCGTGATAGAGATCGAGCCAGGCGATTTCTGTTGCCGTCAAAAGCGTCAGCGTGATCAGGTTGCGGGCAATCGGGACAAAAGACAGGGTTTCGAACGCCAACATGTCGCGATCGCCGCCAGGTACCGGTTCAGCCTGGCGCACGGCCACCAGATTTTCGATGCGGATGCCGAACCGGCCTTCGGCGTAGAACCCCGGCTCGTTGGAGATGATCATGCCCGGCTCCAGTTCGGCATGGCCGGATTTGGCGATGCGCTGGGGGCCTTCGTGGACCGACAGGAATGCGCCGACGCCGTGGCCGGTGCCGTGGTCATAGTCGAGACCGGCGGACCACAGGGCGG
>CAXMRP010000001.1:0-5167 GCA_964196155.1 uncultured Polyangiaceae bacterium | reverse complement strand
ATGGCGAATGCGCCGCCAAGCGCCAGCAGCACCAGCGATGTCAGAATACCCTTGAGGGCGATGTGCCGGTAATCATTCGAAAACAGAAGCGTTTTCAGCGATATGGTGCCGATTATGTTTTCCGGCGTCCAGTGCAGTTTTGCGCCCATCCTTTCGTGGTCAAGTTCATGCGCCATTGCTGTTCTCCCCGCCAATCAGTTCGGCTGTCGGCGCTTCGCCTTCCACAACCAGCCAGGCCTTCATCTGGGCATGGCCGACGCCGCAGTAATTCACACATTGAATCAGGTATTTCCCGGGTTTCTGGGGTGCCCGGATCCACAGTTCCCGCACATCGCCGGGGTCGATTTCCGCCGTGTAACTTGCCACCGGGATGTTGAACCCGTGGATCACGTCATTGCTCACGACCTTGAACAAGACCCTTTCGCCCGGTTTGACGACTGCGGCGTTGCGGCTGATCTCGTTGTCCGCGGTGATAAAGGCGAAGCCCCACTGGAATGCGATAACGGTCAACACGCGATCGAATTTCGTTTCCCTGTCCTTGTCTTCGACAATTTCCCCGGACACGGCCTCGCCGGTACTCAGATCCTTTTGATAGGCCGTGTAGGTCCTGTTGCTGCTCCAGTCTGCATAGAGCACGATTGCCAGCAGGGCCGCGATGAACATAAATTCCAGGCTGTATTTCACACGCCAGCGCCGCTCCATGAACATGGCGGCTGCCAGCCCGGCCAGGCCCAGAATGGTCAGGGCGATGGTGATCGTGATCAGCGTCGCCTGCCCGCCCGATATCCCCAATGCATTTTCCACAGCAATCCCCTTATTCGATCAGTTTGCCTGTCATGATTTTTGCAGACCGAAATTCCGTTAGCCGATTTCACCTGCCAATTTGGTGGTCAGACAGCGCGGCGCGTCGCGTTGCCTGAAGCTTTCGCCCCTGGCCCCGTGATTTCCGGAGTGCTTTGCGCTTAGTGGAGTTGTTTGCGCCCGCTGAAGCTTCCTGAAACCGGCCGGGACCGGCGGCAGAGGAACGCTCTGCCGCTAGCTGGCAGTTCCTGGTCGGGGCGGGGAGGGATCGAGTTCGGGGAAAACCGGCTTGAACGACGATACGCCACTGGTATGTGGCGCATTCGCCAGATGGCGTGCGGAGCTCAACACAAACTCCGCGGTCCCCTGGTTGGAACAGTGCTGGGCGCAATCCATCGACGCGAGGGCGCCGTTGCCGCTTTCGGTCAAATTGCTACCTGAATCGCCGCCTCCGGCCATCGTTTGATCGGCCTGTCCCATCGAAGCTGTCACCGGACCGTCCATGGTCATTTGGGCGGTCATCTGGGCGCAGGGCTGATACATGGCGAGCGCGTGAAGCGGCGCTGCGACGGCGATGCCGAGCGCAATGACGAAAATGAATATGGCCCGCGGTGCCAGCCTGCCCATAAGACGTATGGTTTCCCGATGATCGGCGGGCTCATGAATATATCATCGATTCTGATCTCGCAATGACCGGATTCCGGTTCCGGGCAAAGGTCATCCCGGGACACCCCCTTTGGATCCCAGGATCAGCCCTGCAGCGCCTCGCATTTCTCCTGCAGCTCTTCCGGCGTTTCCTCCCGGTCTGGATTTGGGATGATGCAGGCTTGCGGGCAGACGAGCTTGCATTGCGGCCCGTCTTCCGCGCCGAATTTGCCGAATGCATTGCCAAACCTTCAACGCTCCATGCAGGCCATATGGCGGGCGCCCTGGCAGGCCAGGCTTCGGAAATTCCACAGGCTCTTGATGTAAGCAACGACGCTTTCCACGTCCTTTCCAGACAATGTGTCCTTGAATGCGGTCATGCGGTCATTGCGCGGTGAACCGCCAAGGATGGTCTGCATCAGGTTCTCGTCCGAGTGGTGCCAGCCATGGGCGTCGTCGTTGAGTGCTGGAGCCTTGAACCCGTATTCGTCCTTGGCGAAGGGATCGTCAGGGCTTTCTCCCACGCCGCCATCGCCGTGGCACGCCTGGCAGGTGTCTTCGTATACTTGTTTGCCCCTGGCAATTGCCTCGGCGCTTGCCGTGTGGCTGCCCTCAAAACTGCTCCAGGATTTGCCGCCGTCGCTGCTGGTCAGGATCGCGCCCGTATCGACGCTGGCGTACAGCCGCTCCGGATTGACCGGATCAACGGTCATATGGAGGAAAAAGCGGTCGGAGACATCTGTGAACAGGGTCGTCCAGATCAGATCGGGTTCTTTGGCCGCGATCAAACCGACACCGAGGATAAAGGCATAAAGCCGGCCGCCGGGAGCAGTATGGACCATGGTCGCCGGGCGGCGGACCGTGTGACCCGGTTGCCAACTGGCGCCGCTATCACGGCTATGGAAAAGCCCGGCCTTGGTGGCCGCGTAAAGGGTGTCGTCGCCCAGAGAGGAGACCGCCAAGTCGAACACGTCCCCGGGCAATTTTCCGCCGGATTTCCAGGATTTGCCACCGTCCCGGCTGACCTGCAATCCATCAAAGACGCCGTAGATGACGTTGGGGTCGGTGCGGCTGAAATCCAGGGCGTAAAACGCCGCTGGTCCATCCGCCCCTTCGGCAATTTTCGACCAACTCCCGCCGCCATCCGTCGAAATCACCACCCCCAGCTTGCCGCCGTCGCGGCTGTAGCCGCTCGCCAATAGCCTCTCCGAATCGTTTGGATGAGCGGCCAGAGACGTCAAGCCGCCTTCCAGTCCGGGCACCAGCGATGCCATGCCACTCGGCTCTGCCCGCAACAGACCGTAACGGGTCGCCAAGTACAGGCTAACAGGTTGCCGGGAGGCGAGCGACAGACTGCTGATGGTCGAAATCCCGTCGGTCGGCGCGGTCTGGGCGCGGAGATCGGAAAGCGGCGTTGTCAGCGCCACGGCAAAGAACAGAAGCGAAAGCGCTGTCCGGAAATCAAAATGCTTCATTTTATTTCCTCCGCCTTGTAACAGCCCGTTGCAGCCGAAACGCCTTCCGTCAGCCGATCTGGGGACAAGGTCCCCTTCCGGCAATTCATGAATTCTCGCGCCACGGCCCTGAACGGCCATTTTCGACCGCCGGACCGGCATTCAGACCGCACATCCGCTTCCGCCAAGACTGCGCGGCTGGCCTGTGAGCATGCCCTGGCTCGCAAGCGGCGCGCGGACGTTTTTATGCAGTCCGCCGATCGACGAAAATTCCGCCGACAGGACCCGCTCCGCAGGCACGCTTTTCCAGGGCATGTCCTCCAAGACGTCAAAATAAAGCGCAATCTCCACATATTGCTGCGGATACCAAAAGCCGTTGGCGGTCTTGGCCATTTCAAGGATCTCCGCCGCGTCCCGGCCGTCGGCCGCGGCCAGCTCCATTAGCCCCAGCATGGCGGAACCATGGTTGCAGTCCTGGAAATAGGCCGAATTGCCGCAGCAGGGGCGAAACACATTATCGGCAAGGCGGCGGACCATGACCGAATGGTCTGGCGTCAAATTCAGAGTTTCCACCGCATTGAAATAGGATGCGCCGCTGTTTTCCCGTCCAAGGGTCCAACCGCCCGTACTGGCGAATTTTCCCAGATCGCCACCATTGATCGGGCTGTCTTCGTTGAACGCGGCTTTTGTCGCCAGTCCGAGAGGCCACAACAGGTTTAGATTGTACGGAGCGGTCTCAAGCGAGAAGGCCAGTTCTACCGATTTTCCGTCCAGCGCCTGCAGCACCCATTCCGGTACAGCGCCGCGCTTTGCATGGGCCGTCATGAATTTCTCGCGGTCTATCACGCCGGCTTCGACAAGCCTGGCGATCGGCCGGCCGATGTCGAGGCCGGTCGGAATCGGCCGCAGCGGCAGAACCGCGCCTATCGCACGTCGAATCCGGGATCTCTCGACATATGAAATGATCCGCGGCGTTGCCACGCCCAGTCCATAGGCGCTCGTCAAAGCGGCGAGTCCGCCCAAAAGCTGCCTTCGCGTAGTTTTGTTCATGAGATCAACTCCATCAAAGCTGTATCTCCTGGAAGACCGGGAAGGTGTTCAGCATCCAAGTGCCGAAGGAGAACAGGTAACCGGTTAACATCAGCACCCCGACCAGTGCCAGGATGCTGCCGGCAACGATCTGAAGCGGCCGTCCGATCCGGCGGAAGCTCCCGACATTCCCCATGAATCGGTCGGTGAAGGCCGCCACCAGGAGGAACGGAACGGCAAGCCCCATTGAATAGATTGTTAGCAAGAGAGCGCCGTCGGACACGCCCATGGTGGATGCGCTGAGCGTCAGGATGGCGCCCAGAATGGGTCCGATGCAGGGTGTCCATCCAAAGGCGAATGCGGTTCCAAGAAGGAAAGCTCCGAAGGGACGGCCGCCTGGAATCTGCGGCAAGAAACGCATATCGCGGTTCATCCAGTTGAACCGCAATACGCCCATCATATGCAGGCCGAAAAGGATGATGACGGCGCCGGCGATGTAACTGGCCTCGTAGCGATAGGACAGGAAAAGGCCGCCGACGGCCGATGCGCTCGCCCCGAGACTGACGAATACGCTGGAGAATCCGAGGACGAAAGCAAAACTGAGGCCGAGCACAGCGAGGCGTTGGCGCATCGCCCGCTCCTGCCTGAGTTCGTCAAGCGAACGCCCCGCCACATAGGATACATATCCGGGCACCAGAGGCAGCACGCATGGCGACAGGAAGGATACGACTCCGGCGAGGAAGACCGTCAAAACCCCGATCCCGGCTATTTCCGGCATTCTCCACTCCTCCCACGGATCGATACTTCAGTCAGGACCGAGGATGGTGTGCGCTCGCTTGTCATGGCGCCGCCCGAAGTTTCTCGATAATCGGCAGGATCGTCTCTTTCAGCACCTGCTCGCTCAAGGCGCCGATATGCTTGTGGACAATCACACCGGCTTTATCGACGACGAAGGTTTCGGGAACGCCGTAGACGCCGAAATCGATGCCGACCCTGCCGTCGAGGTCGGCGCCGGTTCTGGTGTAAGGATCACCAAGTTCGCCCAGCCAATTGCGGGCGTCTTCGGGCTTGTCCTTGTAGTTGAGACCATGGACCAGGACGACGTTTGCGGCTTGCAGCCGCATAAACAGCGGATGCTCGCGGCGACATTCCGTGCACCAGGAGGCAAAAACATTGAGCAACGACACCTCGCCCTTCAGATCACTCGCAGACAGACCCAGTTGACGGCCTTCAACGGG